>NZ_JAUBWA010000011.1:0-89776 GCF_036702825.1 Microcoleus sp. A003_D6
GGTCTGACCAGTTCTTTTTCAACAATTCTCTGAAAACCTCTTGACAAAAGACTTACAGCCTTAACTTGTCACCAATGACCAAATACTGGCAAGACCGCCAATCCAAATACGGGAAATCGTACTGGGCAAAAGGCTCAAAACTCCATAATGTGGCGGTTAACCAAAATTGGAAATGTCCAGTATGCGGTGAACACTTGTTCAATGGAGAAGAACTGCACACCCATCACAAAAATAGGGTGGTAGATGGAGGAACAGACAAGGCTGAAAACCTTGTTCACCTTCACAAAGCCTGTCACAAGTACATACATACAGGCAAACGTTCTGAGGTTTTGGAGGCTTGAGCCGGATGATGGGAAACTGTCAAGTCCGGTTCTTAGGGGAGGAGGACGCGGCGACGTGTTCCTCCTTACCCGACAAGAAAACAGCAGGAGTGGATAACCAACTTGCCCTCAACCCTCAGATGAGAATCCAACTAATACACGAAATCCTGAAGCTAAACCCTTGGAAAGCAAAACCTGCTAAAAGGATATACATTCCAAAAGCAAATGGTAAAAAGCGTCCTTTGGGGATACCAACTCTCAAAGATAGAGTGATGCAAGCAGTGGTCAAAAACGCACTGGAGCCGAGTTGGGAAGCTAGATTTGAAGCCAACAGCTATGGTTTTCGACCAGGGCGAAGCTCTCACGATGCAATAGAACAAGTTCATACCCGATTACGAAAAGGAGGCGATGAATGGATTCTAGACGCAGATATTAAAGGAGCATTTGACCACATTAGCCACGAATACGTACTCAATGCTATTGGAGAAATTCCTAGCAAAGAACTAATCAAACAGTGGCTAAAAGCAGGTTACGTGGAGGCTAACAAGTTTAACCCAACAGAAACAGGCACTCCCCAAGGCGGTATCATTAGCCCACTTCTGGCTAACATCGCCCTAGACGGACTGGAAGGAGAAGTATTATCCAACCACCAGAAAGTCAAACAGAGCAAGAGTGGGAAATACAAAGGCAAAACCTACTACACAAACAGGTATTATCCTAGATTTGGGTATATCAGGTATGCTGATGATTTCCTTGTCACCGCCGAAACAAAGGAAGACTTGGAAGCTGTTGTGCCTGAAATAAAAGAATGGCTGAGAAAGCGAGGATTAGAGCTAAACGAAGAAAAAACCAGAATCGTTAATAAGCGAGATGGATTCAACTTCCTAGGTTTTACAATCCGAAGCTACTCAGACGGAACCACGCTCTGCAAACCTCAAAAAGAAAAGATGATTGCCAAACTCAGGGAAATCAGAGGATGGCTCAAAAGACACAAAACGGTAAAACCGGAAGAAGTCATCAAACATCTCAATCCCATATTAAGAGGATGGGCTAACTATTACAGGCACTGCTCCAGCAAGGAAATCTTCGCTACATTCAACCATAGAATGGTACAAATGCTATGGCAATGGTGTAAAAGACGACACCACCAGAAACATCTCAAAAGGGTAAAGAACAAATACTTTACCGTACTGGGAAATGACCACTGGACATTCTTTGCCGACACCAAGGATAGAACAGGAAAAAGAAAGAGACTTTATCTCAAGGATGTAAGTGACATCCCAATCCTGAGACATACAAAGGTTGAAGGCGCAGCTAGTCCAGATGACTCAACCAAAGTAGATTACTGGAAGAAACGCCAATCAAAACTGGGTAGTAGCGTATGGGCTAAAGGCTCGAAGCTCTACAAAGTGGCTCAATTCCAGCACTGGAGATGCACTGAATGCGGAGACTACCTGCTAAACGGAGAACAAATCCACACTCACCACATAACTGAAGTGACAAATGGAGGCACAGATGAAATCGACAATCTTATACACCTCCACCAAATTTGTCACAGGAAAGTTCATGGTACTAAATAACCTCGGAGTCCAAGAATGCCAGAGCCGGATGATGCGAAAGTGTCACGTCCGGTTCGTTGGGGAGGGGGATGCGGCGACGTATGCCCTCTTACCCGACCTTAAAAAAGAAGTGGAGGCAACACCCGAACCAATAGAAATCAAAATTGATGCTGGCTCAAAAACAACAGGAATAGCCTTAGTTCAAGGTGGCAAAGTTATCTTTGGTGCTGAACTAACTCATCGCGGTCAAGCTATTAAAAATAGCCTTGAATCCCGTAAAGAATTGCGGCGTGGGAGAAGGAATCGCCATACTCGTTACCGTCAAGCTAGATTTTTAAATCGCACTCGCTCTAAAGGATGGTTAGCGCCAAGTCTTGAACATCGAGTACATACGATCGTGACTTGGGTACGCAGACTTATAAAGTTTGCTCCGATTGGTTTAATCAAATCTGAACTTGTCAGGTTCGACTTACAGCAATGTGAAAACCCTGAAATCTCAGGTATTGAATATCAGCAAGGTACTTTAGCTGGCTATGAAATTCGTGAATATCTCCTTGAGAAATGGAACAGAAAATGTTCTTATTGTGACGCAGAAAATGTGCGGTTACAGATAGAGCATATTCATCCAAAATCAAAAGGCGGCTCTAACCGTATCTCTAATTTATGCCTAGCTTGTGAGCCTTGCAACATCAAGAAAGGTACTCAAGATATCAAGGTTTTCTTAGCTAAGAAGCCCGATGTTTTGAAGAAAGTGCTGACACAATCAAAGCGTCCACTCAAAGACGCGGCGGCTGTTAATTCTACCCGTTGGGCTTTGTTCAACGCTCTTAAAACTACTGGACTACCTGTTGCCACTGGTTCAGGTGGTAAAACTAAGTTCAATAGAACTAGATTGGGTTTAACTAAAACCCACTGGATTGATGCTGCTTGTGTTGGTGAAGTAGATGTTCTGGAAGTTCTAACCGATAAACCTTTGCTCATTAAAGCAACTGGTCATGGTTCTAGGCAGATGTGTAGAACTGACAAATTTGGACTCCCTTCTCGCTATGTTCCTAGATTCAAGTTTGTTAAAGGTTTTCAAACTGGCGACATCGTAAAAGCAATTGTTACTACTGGCAAGAAAATTGGAACTTACGTGGGGAGAGTTGCTGTCCGCACATCAGGCTCATTTAATATTTCTGCATCAACATTAATCCAAGGAATCAGCCACAAATACTGCTCAACTATTTTCAAGAAGGATGGTTACTCTTATGTCGCATAGACCATGCCCCCCTTTTCCTCCCAACACCAACCTGAGTACAGGTATGGTGTGGGTATCCAAGGGGGCGGATAGATGATTTTCTGCGGGAACTTAAGGCACGTATTTTGCAAGCTCAAGTGCGGGCTGTAATTTCTGTTAACCGCGAATTAGTGTTGCTTTACTGGCAAATTGGACGGGATATTTTAAACCGACAACAGCAGCGAGGATGGGGAGCAAAAATTATAGACAATTTAGCTGCTGACTTGCAAAAAGCTTTTCCTGAGATGAAGGGTTTTTCACCTCGCAATCTCAAGTATATGAGAAGTTTTGCGGAAACTTACCCGGATGAACAATTTGTGCAAGAGGTGCTTGCACAAATTCCTTGGTATCACAATATCGCCTTAATGGAAAAGCTGAAATCGTCAGAGGAACGCCTGTGGTATGCACGCCAAACTATCGAGCAAGGATGGAGTCGAAATGTATTAGTTCATCAAATAGAAAGCGGGCTGTATCGGCGACAAGGGAAAGCTGATACTAACTTCTCTCGCACTCTCCCCAACCCGCAATCTGAATTAGCTCAACAGTTGTTGAAAGACCCTTATAATTTTGATTTTATCAGTTTAGGAAAGGAATCAGAAGAGAGAGAATTAGAGAAAGCTTTAATCGATCGCATTCGGGATTTTTTGCTGGAGTTGGGGGTGGGGTTTGCTTTTGTGGGCAGTCAGTATCATCTGGAGGTTGAAGGGGAAGATTTTTATATTGATTTATTGTTTTATCATTTACGTTTGCGTTGTTTTGTGGTAATTAATTTGAAGGTGGAAGCGTTTAAGCCGGAGTTTTCTGGGAAGATGAGTTTTTACGTTTCGGCAGTGGATGATTTGCTGAAACACCGGGATGATATGCCGACTATTGGAATGATTTTATGTAAAAATAAAAAGCAGAAGATTGTCGAATATGCTTTGCGGGATATGAATAAACCGATCGGCGTTTCGACTTATCAATTGCGGGAGGATTTGCCGGAACAGTTACAGGGGAGTTTGCCGACTGTTGAGCAGTTGGAAGCTGAGTTAGAGGCAGTAGACATTGAAATTGAGGAGGAACGATAAAAGGCGATCGCTAGATTAATGTTAAAAATAGGCTTAAATGCTATCAAAACAGTTTTTAGTAAATTTGTAAGCTGTTTCGCATTTAAAGGAGGATAGTAGGGTGCGTCAGTAAATAAGTGTTTCCCATGTAGAGTCAGTGTTCTAGCTGACGCACCTTACCTGGATCGTTAATGGTTTAAATGCTCCACAGCTTAAGGTAGGTTCTTGAATAACGCACTGTAAGCTGTTCGACATTTAAACCACTAACGAGGCCTGTAGGGTGCGTCAGCTAGAACACTTACTAAGCAAGGGAAACAAGATAGGGCTGACGCACCCTACAATACTATTTTAAATGCGTAACAGCTTACAAATTTACTAATCTGTTTAAGGATGCAAAAACTCTAAATGGTCTCCTGGAACCGATCGCAATTTTGCAGCCGACCCTTGCACTTTCAACCTACCGCGTTCTAACATGATAATCCAATCGGCGCGATCGATCACTCGCGGCCTGTGACTGATAAAAATCGTGGTTTTCCCGTGCCGGTACATCAGCAAATTTTCCAAAACTTCCGCTTCGCTTGCCGGGTCAAGCCCTGCGGTAGATTCGTCTAAAATCAATACGGGCGGGTTGTTGAGAATTGCGCGAGCGATCGCCAATCTCTGTCTTTGTCCCCCAGAAATATTCGCTCCAAACTCCCCTAAAACAGTTTGATACTTATCAGGTAATTGGCTGATAAATTCGTCAGCCCCCGCAATTTTACACGCTTTCACAATCTGTTCAAAGCTGGCATCTGGACTGCCCAAACGAAAATTTTCGAGAATCGAACGGCTCCAAAAATGCGCTTCTTGAGGAACTAGAACCACCTGCTGTCTGAGACTGTCGAGAGACAAATCCTGCAAATTGTAACCGCCAATTCTCACATTACCAGATTGCAGCGGATACAAACCAGCAATTACCTTAGCTAGCGTACTTTTTCCGCAGCCGGAATAGCCGATTAAAGCAATTGCTTGACCCCCAGGAAACGTCACAGAAAAATTTTCCAGCAAGTCAAGTCTGCCGGGGTAGTGAAAATTAACATTCTTGCAAACAATCTCGTCGCGGCCTTGAATCGTGACAGCAGGTTTATTACTATCATTTTTAGTTTCCGGTGCAGCATCGATGACTTCTGAAAGCCGTTGAGTTGCTGTCTGAACGCGAGTCATTTCATCAGCAAATCCGACTAAAGAATTCACCCAATTAGTAACGTTTTGACTCATGCTAATAAACGCCAGCAACTGACCGATACTCAATACCTTGTCAATCACCAAACCGCTGCCCAACCACAGCAAAGTAATGCCGCCCGCTGAAGCAATAAAACCAGAAAAGATATTGTTGAGAATGCCAATTTGCGTAGTGCGGAAAGTGAGATTTGCTAAGCGGCCGAAGCGGCTTTGAAATTCTTCCCAAAGTTGCTGGGCGCTGCTAGTAGTTTTCACAGTCAGCGCGCCTTTAAAAGTTTCGACTAAAACGCCTTGAGTTTCTGCTTCCAGCACAAATAAATTCCGCGTCTTTTGCTGCAATACGGGCATAAATACCACTGTAGATGCAGTCATCAATAGAGCGATCGCTGTTGCAGCCAGCGTCAGTTGCGTGCTGTAAAACAACATAAAAATAAAAGAAACTACAGCTATAAAAAATTGACTGGGCAAGCTGATGGCAACTTGAGAAACTAATTTATTTATTTCTTGGATGTCTTGTAATCTACTAACGATTTCGCCGCTGCGTCTGGTTTCGTAAAAGCTTAAAGGCAAGCGCAGGAATTTGCGCCCAAACTCCATCACCAATCCCAACTCTAAACGCTGGGAAAATTGAGCAATTAAGTTCGACTCAACTAATCCTAAAGTGCTGCTAAAAAAATTCATAACTATAACTGCGATCGCCACACTTGCCAAAAGTTGAGTGTCGCCCCGCACCAGGATGTCGTCGGTGAGCAGTTGAACTAAAAAAGGCGACGAAATCGACAGCAAACCCAACACCACATTCAGCAACAATGCTTCGATTAAAATCTGGCGGTAAATTCCAACCCGGCGCATCCATTTTTGTAAGGAATTGGCGGGCGGTTGACCGTCTGCTTCCGCAAAAAACCGCTCTGGATCGGGGTCTACTAGCAAGCACAGCCAATCTGTCCAACCCGCTGCTAGTTCTTCTTTGGAAATATAGCGCAGACCAATGGCGGGATCTGCGATCGCATATTTGTTGCCCTGTTTTCCGTACAAAACAACCCAGTGATAGCCGTTCCAGTGAATAATTGCCGGTAAAGGTGCTTCCTCAATTTTGTCTAGAATAGTAGCCGCTGCTCGCACGGATCGAGCATTAAAGCCGATCGCCTCAGCCCCCTGTTTCAAACCCAGTAAAGTCGTCCCCTGTTGACCGGTACCGGCAAATTCTCGCAAGCGGCTAATTGTAAAATTCTGTCCGTAAAATTTGGCGATCGAAGCCAGACAAGCCGCACCGCAATCTTCTTCGCTCTGCTGGAGAACAACCTGATATTTATTAAACCTGTTTACTTGTCCGAATAATGGCATTTTGCCGATAAAAGGAATCTTCTTTAACATTTTGCAAATTGAATAATGAGTAGAGCATAATGAACACTACTCCTCACCAACTACCCAATCAGCAAAAAGCACCCATAAAGTTATGGGTGCTTCTCAATCAAGAGTTAGAGAGCTGAATTGACAGCCCTAAACTTTAGTAGTAAGCGTAGCGGACTACTCTTCTGAAGGAACCGTCGTAATTCCGGCGGTACACGACCCAACTGCGGCGTTGAGTACGGTGACGGTTGTAGCGATTATTGGCATAATGGCAACCGCCGTTGACGCTAGCTGATTCTTCAGGAGTGAGTTCAGCAAACAGTGAATTTTCTTTTGTTTCTTGCATGATTTGACTCCTTTTAAGGTGAAAAAAATTAACAGAAACGAGAAATTATCTGAAATTTCTACAGCCTCGCTTAAATAAAGCACCATAAAGTTATGGGTGCTTTCTCGATCTACAGTTAGATATCTGAATTGACAGCCCTAAACTTTAGGAGTAGCCGTAGCGGACTACTCTTCTGTATGAACCGTCGTAATTCCGGCGGTACACGACCCAACTGCGCCGTTGATTGCGATCGCAGTCATTGTCGTAGCGATTGTTGGCATAATAGTAACCGCCGTTGACGCTAGCTGATTCTTCAGGGGTGAGTTCAGCAAACAGTGAGTTTTCCTTAGTTTCTTGCATGATTTGACTCGATTTAATTAGACAAGATGGAACGAGAACTAGAAATTTTATAAATCTCTATAGCCTCGTGTAATTACTAACTAATAGTTCTTCAAGTGCTGTGCGAGTTCCGGAATATTACCGAGATATTTTCCAACATTCATTCCGATCGCACAACCGACTCACCGAGCTAGACTACTATGGTTTTGTAAGGGCGTGAGTGGTTCGGATCGTACAGATAAAGCTGGCTCGGCTGCGGCAGGAAAAACAACATATTGAGGTCATTGCTGGTGTTCTCGCTCCCGCTGTTGCTGTTAGCACTGCTGATACCGCTGGTAATACTGCCACCGCTGACAGTAGCCGATTCTCGATCGGTTAGCTCGGTAAAGAATGAATTTTGTTGATTTTCCGGCATGAGGAACTCCTATTAATACCTATATACTTACTTACGTACAGATCCCAAAAAAACCGGGTAACAGCGCCAAAAATCATTACTGAAATGCCCTATTTTCATGACTGTTGCCCGCTTTTTCCACAATTCTTGATGTTTCGGGAAATTTGCGGGTGGGGACAGCAAAGCTGTGCGGATTTTGACCTTGACCCTGTGAATTTTGATTTAGACTTCTAAACCTATCTTTGGTGTCCGGAAAACGGAAAATAAATTTGACAAAAGAAATAAGCGGTCGATCTCTTCCTTTTCCAGCTCATACTATTTCAGATTAGAGATTAGAGAATTGGGAATAACAGATTTTATAAGCGTTTGGAGCTTGTATACAGTTGCATTGTTTTTTTGAACTGGTATCAAAACTCAAAACTATCCTCCTCCCCCCAACTCAAAACTCAAAACTCAAAGCTCAAAATTATTCCCCTCACCCCCAGCAGCCACCATGTCTCGCACTCCCGAAGCCACACCCGCTGAAACCTTTGATAACGACCAGTTTTTGCCCCCTGTCAGCCGCTGGACGACTTTGGGGGGCATTTTGATGGTGGCGACGTTTGGCGGGGCGATCGCCCTTGCTAGCGTCACCAAATACAGCGCTACAGTCAAAGCAGACGCGATCGTCCGGCCGGCGGGAGAAGTGCGCGTCGTGCAAGCAGCAACCGAAGGAACCGTCGAAAGCATTGCTGTCAGCGAAAATCAGACAGTAAAAGAAGGAGATGCGATCGCAGTTGTAGACGCTTCGCGTTTGGGAACTCAAAACAAGCAATTCCAAGAAATCATTAATCAGTCTCAAGCAGCAGCACAGCAAATCAACCAGCAACTGCGCGACTTAGAAAATCAAATTTTGGCCAGCGCCCAACTTAAAAGCATCCAAAGTGGAAGTTCCGCCGAACAGGAATTAGTCGAATCCGCTTTAGTCAAAATTGCCACATCGCTGCCGGATGTTGCCGAGAGACTCGGTAGAAGTCGGCGGGTTTTGCTCGTCAAGCGATCGTCCCTTCAACAACAATTAATTCAAGCTAAAAAACAGCTAAATCAAGTTGAGTCACAACTCAAAAATAGCGTGATCCGCGCCCCCGCTGACGGTACAATTCTCAAATTGGAAGTACAAAATACCGGTCAAACCGTACAAGCCGGCAGCGCGATCGCCCAAATCGTCCCCAGCGACGTACCCCTGGTAGTCAAAGCCAAGGTGACATCCCAAGACATCGCCCGCATCCAAATCGGCCAACCCGTACAGATCAGGATTTCGGCTTTACCCTTCCCCGATTACGGCACATTAAAAGGAACTGTTAGCGAAATCGCCCCAGATGCGATCGCCCCTCAAAATCCCGCTAATAATTCAGGTACAGCCTATTACGAAGTAGCAATTAAGCCCCAACAAACCTATTTAACCAAACTCCAATCCACCAGCGGTCAATTATTCGCAAATTCCCAGGCAAATGTCCCCCGTCAGTATTCAATTCAATCGGGAATGGAAGGCAGAGCCGATATTATTACCGGCGAAGAAACAGTTCTCACATTTATTTTACGCAAAGCCAGGTTGCTGACAGATTTATAATCGAAATTAGTCATTGGGCATTGGGCATTGGGCATTGGGTAGGAGCACAATCAAAAAAAATGCTTTGTGGAACGGGCTTCTAGCCCGTTGCTAATCCCTACCTCAAAATTATGTCTTGTGGAACGGGCTTGTAGCCCGTTGCTAATGGCGCCAGAAAATTAGAGGCTCTGAAATTGAAATAACGTGTCAATATAGAAATGTGAGTTCAATTCTATTCTTTCCTCATGGGCAAACAGCGCGTTCTTTCAGGAGTTCAGCCAACCGGCAATCTTCACCTCGGTAATTATCTCGGTGCCATTCGCAACTGGGTAGAAGGTCAAAGTCAGTACGAAAATTATTTCTGCGTAGTCGATTTGCACGCAATTACCGCACCGCACAATCCAGCAACTCTAGCCTCCGACACTTACACGATCGCCGCACTCTATTTAGCTTGCGGCATCGATTTAGAATATTCTACTATTTTCGTGCAATCCCACGTCTCGGCGCACACAGAACTAGCATGGCTGCTCAACTGTATTACGCCGATTAACTGGCTCGAAGATATGATTCAGTTTAAAGAAAAAGCAGTTAAACAAGGTGAAAATGTCAACGCCGGTTTGCTAAATTATCCCGTGTTAATGGCAGCAGACATCTTGCTTTACGATGCCGACAAAGTGCCAGTGGGAGAAGACCAAAAACAGCATTTGGAACTCACCCGCGATATTGTCATCAGATTAAATCACCAATTCGGCACACCCGAAAAGCCAGTCTTGAAACTTCCCGAACCGTTAATTCGGACTGACGGTGCGAGGGTGATGAGTTTGACTGACGGCACGCGCAAAATGTCGAAATCTGACCCTTCCGAACAAAGTCGAATTAATTTATTGGATTCGCCAGATACGATCGCCAAAAAAATCAAGCGCTGCAAAACAGATGCCGTGCGGGGTTTGACTTTTGACGACCCCGATCGCCCCGAAGCTAGAAATTTGCTGACACTTTATCTCCTGCTTTCCGGCAAATCCAAGGAAGAAGTAGCAGCGGAGTGTGAAAACATGGGTTGGGGAGATTTTAAACCCTTGCTGACAGAGACGACAGTTAATGCCCTCAAACCAATTCAGGATAAATACAAGGAAATAATGGACGATCGGGGATACTTGGAGTCGGTATTGCGTCGGGGAAAGGAACAAGCAGAAGCTATTGCCAACCAAACTCTAACTAAAGTTAAAAAAGCTTTTGGTTATTCTTTGCCTAATTAGTCAGTAGTCAGCAGTCATTAGTCATTAGTTGTTGGAAATAACAAATAATCAACTGCCAACTGCCAACTGCCAACTGTCAACTGCCAACTGTCAACTGTCAACTGCCAACTCCCAACTGCCAACTGCCAACTGCCCAATAACAAATAATCATGAACCGTTTTCGCACAGCCTGCACCACCCCCGGAGAATTTATAATTACCGCCGAAGTTGCCCCCCCTAAAGGCGGTGATATGACTCACACAATTCAAATGGCTGAACGCCTAAAAAATAGAGTTCACGCAATTAATGTCACAGACGGGAGTCGCGCAGTTTTGCGAATGTGCCCCCTAGCAGTTTCGGCGATTTTAGTGCAGCACGGAATTGAGCCAATTTGTCAAGTTGCTTGTCGCGATCGCAATCAAATTGGCCTGCAAGCCGATCTCATGGGAGCCCACGCTTTAGGCATTCGCAATGTATTAGCACTTACAGGCGATCCCGTCAAAGCGGGCGACCATCCTAAAGCAAAAAGTGTATTCGACTTTGAATCAGTACGACTGTTACAAGTCATTCAAAAAATGAACGGCGGCAAAGACTGGAATGACAAACCTTTAACAGACGGAGTTACCGATTTATTTGTCGGTGCTGCCGTCGATCCCCAATGCGCCAGTTGGTCTGGTTTGCAAAGTAGATTTGAGAAAAAAGTAGAGGCTGGAGCGCAATTTTTTCAAAGTCAATTAATAACAGATTTTGAAGTGTTGCATAAGTTTATGCACCACGTTGCTGCGGGCTGTAACAAGCCAGTTTTAGCAGGAATATTTTTGTTTAAATCAGCTAAAAATGCTGAATTTATTAAAAAATACGTGCCGGGAGTTCACATACCGCAAGAGACGATCGATCGTTTAGCAAAAGCTCCAGAACCATTGCAGGAAGGCATAAAAATTGCTGCCGAACAAGTCAAGCTAGCGCGGCAAATTTGTCAAGGAGTTCACATGATGGCCGTCAAACGAGAAGATTTAATTCCTCAAATTTTGGATTTGGCAGGAATCGAGCCGCTGAGCTAAAATTGAATTACTGCTAACATATTGAAATAAACAGGACAGTCATGGTTCAAACTATAGACAATCCCACAGTTTCTCCCGCAGCCGAGCAGCATTTCACTTGGCGCGGCCTAACATGGCATCAATTTAAGGCAATTCAAGCTAGTTTTGATGATGTGCCTGGAGTGCGGTTATTTTATTGTCAAGGAGTGTTAGAGATTGTGGGTATTAATAAACCTCATGAAGCATTTCAATCGATAATTGGTCTATTGCTTGGGATCTACTTTGAAGTTAGGGAAATAGAATTTTTCCCCAGCGGCGCTTACAGTCAGATTGTTGAAGGTCAAGTCGAGTATCAGGCAGATTTGTCTTATTGTTTCGGGACAGATAAGGATGTTCCTGACTTATGCGTTGAGGTGGTGATTACTAGCGGCAGTCCGATTAAACTTCAGAAATATCGGCTGATGGGTGTGCCGGAAGTCTGGTTTTGGGAAGACGGAACGCTGCAACTTTACCGCTTGCAAGAGCAGGGTTATGAGCGGATTGATAGCAGCGAATTGCTGCCAGAGTTAGACTTATCTTTGTTGAAGCGCTGCATTTTGTTTGCTTCGCCCTTGGAAGCATTAAAGGAGTTTCGTAGAGGCATTAGTAGCAATGACTGATTCAAATTTACTCGATCGAGATAATATCAAAATAGTAGAGTCGAAAATTTCAGAAGTTACAGTTTATACCGATCGCGCTTTGGTGACGCGCCGTGCCACAGTGGCCTTGACGGGAAATGAGCGAGAATTGGCGATCGCATCTCTCCCCGCAACCCTCGAAACAGAGTCAGTCAGAGCAACCGGTGCGGGTACAGTTGCCGTGCGATTGCTGGGAGTGCGAACCGAAACAGTGTTTAGCAGCGAACCTGTAGCGGATGGCATCGCAGAATTAACCCAACAAATTCAGGAATTACAAACCCAAAGACGGGCAATTAACGACAAAATAACCGCCCGAAAAATTCAGCTCAAATTTGTGGAAGGTTTGAGCGAAAAAAGCGTCGGTTTCTTTTCCAGCAGCATCGCCAAACAGCAGGTAGGTTTAAACGAAACTGGCGAATTGCTCAACTTTTTAGGAACTAATTACCTAAAATATGTAAGTGCGATCGCGCAGCACGAAAGACAACAGCACGAATTAGACAATCAAATACAAGCTTTAAAGCAGAATTTCCAACAAGTAAGGACTTCCCATTCCCAGCAAAGTTTTAACATCATTGTCGCCATAGAACCAAGCGGCAGCGGCAACTTTGAACTAGAAATTTCCTATGTAGTAATGGGAGCCCGCTGGACTCCCCTTTACGACTTGCGAGTCAACACTACCAACAACCAAATTAATCTCAATTACCTAGCCGAAGTCAATCAAAATACAGGCGAAGCTTGGACGGGAGTAGCGCTGACTTTATCTACAGCAAAACCCGGAATGGGAACTTTGCCCCCCAAACTAGAACCCTGGTTTATCGATACTGTTCACCCAAAATCTGCTCAAACCCCAGAATTTATGAGAACACGAAGCCCACAGACTGCGGAACCAGAGAGGGCATTTGCAATGATGGCTCTTAGTGATGCTGCTGCCGCACCCGAATCCATAGCAGCTCAAACCGCGACAGCAACAGTATCGAAAGAAGGCGGCACCGTCTCATTTCAAGTAGGGGGAAATACCAAGATTCCCAGCGACGGTACACCGCACAAAGTGATGGTTTTCAGAGAAAATTATCCGTTTAAACCTGAATATATAGCCGTCCCGCGATTAGTCAGTTTTGCCTATTTGCAAGCAGTTGTTGTGAATCCGCTGACAGGTGCAACTCTGCTTCCGGGTAAAGCAAATATCTTTCGCGACAACACTTTTGTCGGCACTGTGCAGTTAGAAAATGTTTCCCCTGGGCAAGAATATAAACTAAATTTAGGAATAGATGAAGGGCTAAAAATAGAGCGGGAATTAGTAGAAAGACAAGTAGATAAAAAACTGATCGGCCAGCAGCGGCGCATGAGTTACGCTTATCGCTTAAATGTGACAAACTTGCGGCAGGTGCAGGTACACCTGACACTAAAAGAGCAATTGCCAGTCAGCCGTAATGAACAAATTAAAGTGCGATCGACTCTAACTAATCCGAAGATAGTAGCAGGTGAAATGGGACTGCTGGAATGGATAATGTCTCTGCCTCCGCAAGCAAAACAAGAGTTATATTATCAGTTTGTGGTCGAACATCCTCCCGAGTTAACAGTCATCGGTTTAGATATTTAATTAGGATTTATGCTCTTAAGTTGTAGCCATATCTACAGCTTATTCCTCTTTCAGCAAACCCTATCTTTTTTCAACAATTTGTACTCCAGCGATCGCGCCCATGTTGTTTAGCATCGTACAAAGCTTTGTCTGCACAGGCTACCAGTGTATCTGGTTGAACTTCCAAGGTGGGTATGAGTGAGGAAATACCCAAACTGACTGTGACGATCTCCTTCACGTCAGACTGTGCATGGGGAATCGCCAGATTGTGAATTTCTTGCTGAATGTTTTGTGCCACCTTAATCCCTCCTTCTAAATCCGTATTCGCCAGGAGTACCACAAATTCTTCTCCACCGTAACGCGCTGCTAAATCGGTGGGACAACGGACTACTTTTTGTAATATTTGCCCTATTCTAATTAAGCAATCATCCCCAGCCAGATGACCGTAGTAGTCATTGTAGGATTTGAATTTATCAACGTCCAATAAAACTAGAGAAAGTGGCTGCTTTTCTCGCGCTAGGCGTTGCCATTCACTTTGAAGGCGATTGTTGAAACAGCGACGGTTAGCCACCTCAGTCAAACCATCTAGATTTGCCAGTTCTTTTAATTTTTGATTGGCATCTTGGAGAGCCAATTCTATTTGTTTGCGGGCGGTAATATCACGGATAGTAACGGAAAAACCATCTCCTAGCTTGACTGCTACGAAGTGAAACCAGCAAGATTCTCCCGATGGATAGTAAAAATCCTGTTCTAAACATTCCCCCGTCTCGACAATATTAACAAAGCGATTAAATAGTTCTGGATCGATATTACTCAATAACTTTTTTAGTACCAATTTGCCAATCATCTCTTCACGACTGCGTTTAAAAGCTCTAGCAATCACGGGGTTGACGACTAAGCACCGAAAATTCTCAATCTCCCCTGTTTCGGTATTACGAACAGCCTGCATTGCCGCAATACCATCAAGGGAACTATTCAAAACACTAGCAAGTAAAGCCCTCGATTGATAAAGTACCTCTTCTGCTTCCCGGCGCTTAATGTTTTCTTGTTCTAGAAGCTGTTGCTGGCGTTGAATGGTTAACTGATTTTCCAGACGCGCCACTACTTCTTCGACGTGAAATGGTTTGGTGATATAGTCTATAGCCCCTGAAGCAAAGGCGGTTACTTTGTCGAAGACATCATCTAAAGCACTAATGAAAATCACTGGAATGTGGCTAAAATCTGCATCCGCTTTGAGAGTTCTACAGACTTGATAACCATCCATTTCAGGCATTTTAACATCTAAAAGTATCAGATCTGGTTGCTTTATCTTCACCGTTTTTAGTGCCATCCGTCCACTGGTGACGCTGCGAACAGTGTAGCCGAGTTTGAGGAGCGCATCGCTTAGTAATTGTAGATTTTCGGGCAGGTCATCTACTAATAGAATGTTACCTTTATTTTCGATTTGAGAATTAAGATTCATTGTCGATCGGGGGTTCTACTAAATCAATAATCTGCTCAAACTTAAATTGACTGGCAAGTTTTGTCAGGGACTTTATCAAACGAGTTTCTGTTTTGGGAATTTCTCCGACAACTTGTAACACGAGGTTGGTATTTGCCTCAAGTGCAGCTTCGTATAATTGAGTAATCCATGCTTGAGGCATACAGGTTAAATCTTCCGATGTCAATGGGCTTTTTTCTGTATCATCCAAGACTGGAGTTATTGTTTCTGCATAGATATATTTGACTCCCAAATGCTTAGCTAGTGCGTCAAAAATACTGTGTTCAACGAAGGGTTTGCGAACAAAGTCATCACATCCAGCCGAAAGTACGATCGCCTTTTCTTCTTCCAACACACTCGCGGTTAACGCGATTACAGCCGTAGCATTGCCTTTGGTGGTAGATTTGATGTATTTTGTCGCTTCGTAGCCATCCATCACTGGCATCCTCATGTCCATCCAGATTAGGTGCGGTTCCCACTCATCCCAAATTGCGATCGCCTCTTGTCCGTTACTAGCTTCTTTCACCTCAAATCCCAAGGGACTGAGCAACTTAATTAGTAATTGTCGATTAATAGATTTATCATCGACTGTGAGAATTTTGTAGCTAAGTTGACCGGGCACCAGTCCCAGCACTCTTGGATATTCTCCTGTACTCTTGCTGTTTGTTTCTTGACCCAATTTAGTCTGAATATAAAATTGGAAACTTGTACCTTTTCCTAATTCGCTTTCTACAGAAATATCCCCACCCATCAATTGCACAAATTTCCGGCTAATTGCTAAACCTAAACCCGTTCCTTCCTGCATATCTTTTCCAGCTTGAGCTTGACTAAAGGCATCAAAGAGTTTTGGCAGTTCTGCTGCTGCAATACCCACCCCAGTATCGCGAATACGGAAATGCAAATTAAAAACATCTGTGGTTTCTTGTTCTCCCAGAAACACATTCAAAGTGATTTGACCCTCGGAAGTAAACTTGATGGCATTGCTGAGTAAATTAATTAAAACCTGACGCAGTTTTACTCGATCGGTACAGATATAGCGCGGCACATTTTCTGTTCGCTGGAATACCAAATTCAATCCGGCATTATTAGCTTGCAAATGTAACATATCTTCTAAATCATTCAGCAAGATATGTAGGTCAAAGTCTGTAGGATTGAGGGTGGTTTTACCTGCTTCGATTTTTGATAAATCGAGTACATTATTAATTAGCGTTAACAGGTAATCACCGCTGCGATAGATAATTCCGGCATTCTCGTATTGTTCAGGGGGCATATTTGTGGCGCGTACCATCAATTGCGAAAAGCCGAGAATAGCATTGAGAGGCGATCGCAATTCGTGGCTCATATTGGCAATAAATGTACTTTTGGCTTGATTAGCGCTTTCTGCTTTCACTGCCAACTCTCGGGAAATCTTCTCACTTTCCTGCAAAGCCATAGTACGCTGAATCACTCTTTCTTCTAATTCCGCATTAGCTTGTTGTAATTTTAAAGCCGCTTGACGATTTTCCGAAACAATCGCAGATGTCACCATCGTCGTAATGGAAAGTACCCCCACAAATAAAAGTAGTAACAAAAGGGAATTACTAGCCAACGCGGCCTTATAAAAAATACCAATTTTATAAGCCGTAGTGATAAAAGCCAAACTACAAATGGCGGTGACTAAAATAGTAGTAACTTTCTGACTAAAACGAAAAACAGACCATAAAAGAGGGGGTAAAAGTAAATATTCTACAGGTTGACTCTCAAATAAGGCAAATTTAATGACTATTCCCAAAAGAATAGCAATAATCAGAAATTCTCCACTAAGCCAAGACTGCGGGGCATAAAATTTATTTTTTTTAAAACAAATTAACAAGAAAGGTGTAAAAAGTAAGATACCTATACTATCACCAATCCACCAACCCGTGAAAGTTTTTAGAAAGTCAGACTGGGGGACAAGTTTCTGATAAGTGAATGAACAAGCCCCGATCAAAGCGTTGGGTAAACTAACTCCCAAAAAACTAACGGCGATAAAAATTACTACATGATTGACTTCATTAAAAGGAAATTTTGTGCGAGTTGACCGTCGAATCACAAATACTGCCAATAAATTCCAAATCGTTACACTAATAGTATTTAAAACAATAGCCCATAAAGTTGGAGATATCGACCAGGTTATGATTAAGCTCGCAATAAATTGACCCATAAAGATACCTAACCAACGAGAATAACCCCACCCCAATAAAGTGGCGAACATCCATCCTGTTCCGGGCCAAACAGGTGAAATATATGGTGGAATAATCGTAAGACTGGACATTTTATGATTCGGAAGCAACCAACAAATCAAAGGATAAACAATAGAAATAATCAGAACTTGAAGCCACCAGTGGGGATTTTTTATTTCTAAACTGAGACCATTTAAGAGGTTAAAAAGTTGTTTTTTTGCGATCATTTTTCAGGTATCAACTTGCTTTACAAAAACTGTCAAGTATCAATCATGAACCATTAAAGGTTCAATTAAATCAAGAATTTGCTAAAATTGAAATTGACGTGCTAATTGAGTCACGCTTTTGATTAAAAATAGTTCAGTTTCAGGAATTTACTGAATTACTTTCATCACTTTTTCTGTGTTTGCTTCTAACACAGTTTCAGATAAGCTTATCATCCATTCATGGGGCCAGAAGTAGGTCGGCGCTGTCAAACGCAACTATGTAAATGATCGTCAAGTATCAAAATGCCAAGAAAGCAGCACTAGGAGATGCTGTTTACATACAGTTACATAGTTCTGTTTAATCCCGCCGACCTACTTACTTTAAATATTTCTGAGGTTAATTCTGCTTTCGTTAGATTATTACCATTATGAGATTGCATTTCCTCATAAATATATTTTACGCCTATCAGCATCAGCTTGCAACAAAGCAAGATTTCCGAATCCCAGCAAGTGCCACGCAAGTTCAATCGCACTCTCCGAGGCGATCGCACAACTGGGAATCCCATACTTAGCTTTCAAAAATCTAGCGGTAATTTGTAAACTGCAAAGCCACCGGATAATCTTCTTGTTTCAAGCGTTGAATTACCGACTGCAAATCATCCTTATCCTTTGCAGACACCCGCACTGCATCTCCTTGAATCGAACCTTGAATCTTCTTAAATTCATCGCGAATTAACTTAGTAATCTGTTTGGCGATTTCCTGAGTTAGCCCTTTTTTAAGTTTAATTTCTTGACGCACGCGACTGCCGCTAGCAGGTTCAACTTTGCCGTAATCAAAAATTTTCAAAGATAAATTCCGCTTGGCGGCTTTAGTTTGCAAAACAGTGTGAATCGCATCGAGAGTAAATTCGCTGTCCGTATTGACATTAATTGATTCTTCGCCCAATTCCACCGTAGTTTTGGTGTCTTTCAAATCGTATCGGCTTTGAATTTCCCGCACTGTTTGGTCAACAGCGTTAACTAATTCTTGCCGATCGAACTCGCTGACAATATCAAAGGAATAGTTAGCAGCCATAAATTAGTAATTGGTAATTGGTAATTGGGCATGGGGCATGGGGCATGGGGCATGGGGCATTGGTCAGTAGTCATTGGTCAGTAGTCATTGGTCAGTAGTCATTGGTCAGTAGTCATTAGAATTAACAGTGACAACTGACAACTGACAACTGACAACTGACAACTGACAACTGACAACTGAAAATTAGCCATTAACAGCCATCAAACTGAAATAGAATAAAGTAGCTGTGCAAGAAGAACTAATCGCAAACATGAGCGATCGCCCCAGCGGCACATTCAGAATATAGAAAACCGAAAACAACAACCGGGCGATCGTAAAAGCGATCGCAGCCCAACCCGCCGCCTCCGAATCAACCCCCGTCACAAAAGCCATCAAAGCCGCCGCTGAAAACAGCATAAACGTCTCAAACGAATTTTGGTGAGCCCAAGTTGCCCGCTGAGCGTAAGCAGGCAACCTCTCAAACATAGCGCGGGGCGCTGCTTGGTCGTACCCTAGCTGCAAGCGGGCGAGGGCAACCACCAAAAACGGTGCATAAACCAGCGCAGCAGCAGCAGCAATACAATCAAGCAGAATAACCGACACAGGCAATCCCAACAGCATCATCCGCCTCGCAGTTCAATCAAAATAGAACAGAGTAACCACCTTGCGCTGTTCCTCCGCATCCTGGCAAGTTTTCAGCAAAGTGTGGCTTTCGTGAAAAGCAAAACAGATCAGTTGCTGACAGCGAGAAATAATCTCCTGATTGCACATGGCGCTTGCTTCCGGGAGAGACAAGCTATCATTTTTGGGATTTTCTACCAAATGTATCACTTGTTCGAGTTGGTCGCGAGACTCCCGGGGCTGGCGGCTCATGCTTTGCGGCAAAATCACTGTCAGCAGATTAGGATCTGCTCGCATTGCCCCCCGAATCGCGGCTGAATTGGTGCCTGTAGCGCCAGAAGTGATGAGCTGATTGCCTCCCAGAACTATGGCGTAGCTCAGCATCTCAATTAGCTGCTGGTGGGTAATAGGAACGTGGCGAGAACCCAAAAGAGCAATCCGCTTGGAGCTGGTTTGCTGGATCGCCGCAAGTTCTTGTAAAAAATCATCTACTCTGGGTAACTCAATTGATTGACTCAAAGAATTTATTAAATTAAATAAAACTACGTTGTGGATTTTAGCAGACTCACTAGCCATTGCCGCCAAAAAGAAGTTAAGAATTGCTGATTTACGAGATTTGACGAGAGGATGGGGAGATTTGAGTTCGCCTGAAGGCAGAATGTCTGAAGGCATTCGGCAGCCGGAGATCAAGGTAGAATTCAAGAAAAATTGAGAATTTAAGAATTTTGGCTTTTTATTTATTTAAACAAAAAATTCTCTCTGCCGATCGCCCACTGCCGAATACCTACTTCCCTCAGATCCGGCTGCCGAATATCTTCAGATCCGGCTGCCTTCTTAATGGACTCGATCGCCCAAGCCCAAGGATGCCATCATGCGGTCAAGGTCAAAATGTTCTGCCATTAGCTCAGTAACGCATTCCACCTTGATGCGTTCGTGCAGGCGCACGTTGCCAAAGGTGCTGTCGATAATTTCTACCGTGGTTAAGGTATCCAAATCAACAGACAAAACTGGAATTTCCATTTCTTCTGCCCTGCCGATCACCAGGGGAGAAGGAGGCAAGTGACCTGTCAGAATTAAACACTGAGTCGAGCTCTCCAGAGCCGCTAGCTGAATGTCCGTGCGATCGCCCCCCGTCACCACCGCCATATTTCTCGCTTTGCGGAAATACTTAAGAGCAGAGCTAACATTCATCGCGCCAATTGTCAAGGTTTCCACCATCAAGTCCAAACGGTCTTGACGGCAGAGCACATCAGCTTTCAATTGGTGCACCAATTCTTTGACGCTGACACTGCGCAGCAAAGCGCTTCTCGGCAGCATTCCCAAAACTGGAATGCCCGCAGCCTCCAGAAAAGGCAGCACAGTCGCTGTTACGGATTCGAGTTTGTCCGAGGGAACGTCGTTGAGCACGACGCCCAGCAACCGCGAACCCAAACGCCGCTTAGCCGACAGCAAATCGTCTACATACATATCGATCGGGCGTGCTACCAGCAGCACAGAGGCATCAACTGCCTCAGCGACTTGAGGCAAAGACAAATCAAACAGACTGCCTTCCTCCAAATTAGCGGGGCCTTCTAACAGCACCAAGTCTCCGCTGGGAGCTTGCAAATATTGCGCTAAAGACTGGCGGTAATCTGTCTTGTCTTCTCCCCGCAAACGCTTGTGAACCGTCTCTTCGTCCAAATACAGCAGTGTTGAGGGCATCTGACTTTCTGAGAGATTCAGCGTCTCTACCGCGAACCGCACGTCTTCGTCCTCGATCCCAGCTCCGGGCGAGCTGAAACAGGTTCCCAGAGGTTTGCCGTAGGCGACGGCCAGTTTTTTTGCCCGGAGTCCGAGTGCCATCCCCAGGGCGATCGCGGACTTGCCGCTGTAAGCTTTTGTGGAACCGATCAGCAAATATTTAGTCAATTTGGGTACGCCTTCACTCCTCAATTTGCACCTGTCTATTTCAATAAATTTAGTTTATTCAACAGTATTTCTGCACTGCGACTCAATTTCGCAATACTATAGTATACTCGATTTTGTCGCTTTTGCGCAGACATATTTTTTTCGGGCAATTTTTATTCACCTGTTCGCAACCCTTTTCTTGGCATTTTTTTTAGCCGTTTTTTCAGAGTGTTTTTTTTAGGGACGGTTTTTGATAATTATTTCTCGCTCGTAATTTTATTCATTGTTTTACATTCCTACAAAAATAATCGTGTTGCGTAATTACACAGTGTTACCGAGCAGTCGAAAATGAAAGTAACGCGGATAGAAGTCCGGGACATTATCCCTCTTGCAAAAATAACTAGGACGGGCTCTCCGGCCCATCCCACAAAATTTTTTTTCTTGTGGAATGGGCCCCAGAGCCCGTTCCAAAATTTGATTAAAAGGATTTTTGCAAGAGGTCTATTATCCCTGCAAAAGCTTTTTTACGGCATTTACAGCAAGCAGTTTATATTGGTAAAAAAAAGGTATTCGGTAGGGAGACAGAAGGGTCTGTGTCCTAATCTGTTTTGCATATAATTGAAAATGGATATAGCGGTTCTCAGATAAATGAGGTATACAGAAACCCTGTATTGTCACGCTCTCCAGGTCAAAATTCGTACCTCGCCTTTTTGATAAAGGCTATATGTATTATTAGTTATTAATTATTAAGCTGTTCTGCATTGAAATTGGCTGTCAAAAAACAATCAAACTCTTGTGGGGAGTAGGGGTTGGGCTTCTAGCCCGCCCCGAATATGCAATTTAAATGCGCGACAGCTTAGTGCGATCGCTCTGTTGTTCAAACTGATATCTTGCACTGGGAGCTATAAGCTGTTTAGGAGCGGGATGCTAGCTTCTAAACACATAAATTGTCGGGTGGAGTGGGCTGGCATTTCGGCCGCTGTTCGGGCTGATTGCGATGCCAGCCCGATCGGAGTTCAAGGGCTGTAGATTGAGTTTCGTTGGTCGGGCCTACTGCGTTTTCCTCTCAGCTACCGAGCCGCAAAAGTTGAACGAAATCGGAAGGCGCGATCGCATCTGTATCGCACTCAACTGAAAACGGCTGTAGATTTGCTGCAAGCGGTGGGGATAAGTGCTTACCCCCAAAGAGATGCTTGAGAATAATGCAAGAACTCAGTTACTATTAGGCTTCTCAAATAGGACTGGCGCACCAATCATGCAATGTCGCCGTCGTGCCGTTACACTATTGGTGCGCCAGTTATAGCGCCAGTCAATTGCGGACTTTCGGGATCGCGGGTGCGGCGAAAGTTAATCATCCATCCGCATCAGCTTGCGGTAAAACGTTTTAGAAAAATCGACGGTACGAGTCCGCTGAAAAGTCAGGAGTACCTCAATTAAGCAACTAACAAACTCAGAGCTTTGCATAGTCACTTCGTAGCTGAGTTCAGCATTGCCGTCAAACAACACCCGACAGCGGGTCAAATCGATCGGCAGCGACGAGATATTCCAACTAGCGACAAACGGTACATCCTCGCCGCCGTCAATTTTTCTTGCCCCCTCCAAACTTTTGAGCTTGTAGAGGCCAATAGCGTGCGGCAAAAACTTCCGCCTGGGCTCTTGACAGAAAGGCGCGTAGACTTTCACTTCTTTGTCGTCGGCTGGCTTCAGTTGAGGAAGAGACATATTTCCACATCCTGACAGTTAGTTGAGATCATCTGAAAAAACTAGCAGATATTCCGGGTCGATCGCAAGCAAAAGTCAACCCAAATACTCTATACAGTGCTAGTTTACCCGGGCCGTACAAGCAGCGGGCTCTCCTGCAAGCGTGCCAGCGTCGGCTTTCGACAAAAGCCCAGAAACTGATACAGTAAATACTTATCTCTAAAATCAAAAACTATTGGTGGTTGAATCAAGTAACCTATGCAGCAGAGTTCTTGGCCAGAAAACGACGCTCGCAGCGAGCTTAACTTGGACATCTCTGATTTAGCTCAAGAAGAGCTCAAGAGTTTGACCTCGAACTCGAAGCTCGGCAAAGTATTTGCTATACCAGACATTGGCGACAGGGTGTTTGACGCGGAAACAAAAGCTCATCTCCCGGTTGCGGTGTCTGTGCCCGGATCTCCCTCTTTTCCTCAAAATCTGTACCGGGGACGCCGGGGGAAAGCCGCCGCAGTGCTGACTGCGATTTGGGTCGGGACGATCGCCCTGCACTTGATTTCTTGGGGTGCGTGGGTAGTGTGGGGGTTGACGGGACTGCTGTGGATGCACGCATTTCGAGTTTTGTTTGCTTCGCCCAAGCCCGCACTGCCGCCTCTTGCCGATGAAAGTCGAGAAGATTGGCCTTACGTGTCGCTGCTGGTGGCTGCGAAAAATGAGGAAGCGGTAATTGCCCGATTCGTAGAATCAATCTGCAATTTAGATTATCCGATCGACCGCTACGAAGTTTGGGCGATCGACGATCGCAGCAGCGACAGCACGCCCCTAATATTGGAACAGCTAACCAAACAGTACCCGCAGCTCAAAGTATTTCGCAGAGAAGAGAATGCCAGCGGTGGCAAGTCGGGAGCCCTGAATCAAGTTTTGCCGCTGACTCGCGGGGAATTTGTGGGAATATTTGACGCCGACGCGACAGTAACGCCGGATTTGCTGCGCCGGGTGCTGCCGGTGTTCGATCGAGAACAGGTAGGGGCTGTGCAAGTCAGAAAAGCCATCGCCAATGCTTCGGTAAATTTGTGGACTCGCGGCCAAGAAGCAGAAATGGCCCTCGACAGTTTTTTCCAACAGCAGCGGATTGCGATCGGCGGCATTGGAGAATTGCGCGGTAACGGCCAATTCATGCGCCGCACCGCCTTGGAACGCTGCGGCGGCTGGAACGAGGAAACGATTACCGACGACCTGGATTTGACGGTGAGGCTGCACCTAGACCGCTGGGACATTGAATTTCTCGCTTTCCCCGCCGTGTCAGAAGAAGGAGTCACTAACGCTCGGGCCCTGTGGCACCAGCGCAATCGCTGGGCAGAAGGTGGCTATCAGCGTTATCTTGACTACTGGCGGCTAATTGTTCGCAACCGCATGGGAACTGGGAAAACTTGGGATTTATTTGGATTTTGGGTATCTCAATATTTCTTGCCCACAGTAGCGCTACCCGACTTTTTGATGTCAATTGCGCTGCGCCGGATGCCGATCGCCAGTCCCCTAACTTTTATGACCCTTACTTTGTCGGTGGTCGGAATGTTTGTCGGTTTGCGCCGCACTCGCAAAGAGACCAAATTTGACGTAAGGCGAGTTTTTGTCACGTTGCTGCAAACGCTGCGGGGTACTGTGTATATGTTCCACTGGCTGCTGGTAGGGATTGTAACGGCTCGGATTTCTCTGCGGCCCAAGCGGCTGAAATGGGTCAAAACCGTCCATCAAGGCACTGCTAGCATCAATTGACAATTAGCACAAATATCTCCGAACAGTATTGCCAAAAGTCCGAAGATTTCCGAAGACAAAACAACCACCAATGATGACCAAATGTGTCCCCGCCACAGCCACCTGTAAAATTTGGCAGTTTTCGGAAAAAACACTCCAAAACAGCTTAGGTAATAGGTAATAGCGAATAAGTAATCGGCAATACAAAAGTGGAAAATTAAAAGATAAAATCCATAATTTTTAACTTTTAACTTGACAAAAAACCAATTAGTATCTATTAATTATGAATTGCCAATTACAAATTGCTTGTTGCCAACTACCCGTCACCCGTAATTGATAATGGATTTGTTAGAGTACCAAGCTAAATCTTTATTTCGCCAGATGGCAATTCCGATTTTGCCGTCGCAGCGGATTGACAATCCCGCCGACCTCAAAGGACTGAAAATTCCCTACCCAGTTGTACTCAAGTCGCAAGTGCGGGCTGGGGGACGGGGCCGGGCGGGCGGTATCAAGTTTGTGGAAAATACGATCGATGCAGTAGCTGCCGCCCAAACAATTTTTAATTTGCCGATCGAGGAGGAATATCCCCAAGTCCTGCTGGCAGAAGCAAAGTACAACGCCGACCAAGAATTTTACTTAGCGGTACTCCTAGACCCCATAGCGCGCCGCCCGGTTCTTTTGGGTTCGAGACAAGGAGGTATGGATGTCGAAGGGTCGATCGACCAAATGCAGCAAGTTGCGGTAGACCAGGAATTTTCGCCATTCTACGCGAGGCGTCTGACGCTGAAAATGGGATTGCAGGGAGACTTGATTCAATCTGTCAGCACGATTGTCGAAAAAATGTACCGGCTGTTTGTCGAAAAAGATTTAGATTTAGTAGAAATCAATCCTCTCGGCATCAGTCCGACGGGAGAGGTAATGGCTTTAGACGGTAAAGTCACCGCCAACGACGATGCCTTGGGGCGGCATCCAGATTTGGCCGCACTATCGGGCAAGAGGCAAAACAGCGGGTTGGCACGGGAAAGGAGAATTCCCCATGCCCCGGGCGATCGCCCCCATTCCCACTCGAAGGTTCAGCACTCGCCGGAGTTTGACCCCAAATCTCAATCCCCAATCTCGAATTCCGAATCCCTGCAATTAATCGAACTAGACGGGAATATTGGGATTTTGTGCAACGGAGTGGGCCTGACAATGGCAACTCTGGATGCTGTAACCCACCAAGGAGGAAAACCAGCTAATTTTGTGAATATGGGTTCCCTAAACCGCTACGACGGGGCAACTGCCCTGCGCGATCGCGCGGAGTTGGGTCTGGAGTTAGTCGCTCAGGATAAAAGCGTTAAGGTGATACTTGTAAATATTTTGGGCAGCGCCTCCAAGAGCGAGGAAATCGCAGCCGCAGTAGCCGGGTATTTGGAACGGAAAGCTCGCGCCAACCGCCACATCCAAGTTGTGCTGCGCCTGGTAGAGATCGATGCTGCTGTTAAAAAGCGTTTGGGACAGTTGCCGGTGCAGCTAGCAAGCTCTTTGGATGAGGCTGCGGCCACCTCTGTATCCTGGGCCAAGTAGAGCGGCAGTGGCAGTCGATCGGCAAAAGACGAGAGTTATGCACAGACGAAGGCCTTCTGCTTTTTAAAGATCGAGTGTCAAGTGGGAAAACATGAATTTAACTCCTGAAAGCAAAGTCCTAGTACAGGGCATTACAAAATCTCCCGCGTCAACCCGCGCCGCCCTGATGATGAAAGCATACGGCACGAATGTAGTCGCCGGTGTCAGTCCCGGTCGGGGGGGGCTGGATTTGGAGGGAATTCCGATTTTTGATTTGGTAGAAGAAGCCGTGGCGGCAGTGGGTCACGTTGACACTGCGGTAATTTTGGTAGACGCTTACTCGGTGCTGGATGCGGCTCTAGAAGCGATCGCCGGAGGAATTCGGCAAATCGCGATCGTCACTGGGGGAGTGCCTCCTCTGGATATGGTGCGCTTAGTCAGAAAAGCAGAAGCTACCGAAACTTTGGTGATCGGGCCCAACAGTCCGGGGATTATTGTTCCCGACAAATTGCTGCTGGGAACTCACCCCAAGGAATTCTACACTCCCGGCCCGGTGGGAGTGATCAGTCGCAGCAGCACTTTGACTTACGAAGTTGCCCTAGAACTGACTGAGGCGGGGTTGGGACAGTCGATGGCGGTTTCTATTGGCTGCGACGCCATTGTCGGTTCTTCTTTTATGCAGTGGCTGCAAATTTTGGACGAAGACGACAGTACCGAGGCGATGGTTTTGGTGGGGGAAGTTGGCGGGTGGAGCGAACAAGCTGCTGCTTCTTACATCGCCTCGGCGATCGACAAACCCGTAGTTGCTTATCTGGCGGGCCGCTACGCTCCCAAGGGGCCGTCTTTAGGCCACGCCGGC
Source organism: Microcoleus sp. A003_D6 (assembly GCF_036702825.1). NCBI lineage: Bacteria > Bacillati > Cyanobacteriota > Cyanophyceae > Oscillatoriales > Microcoleaceae > Microcoleus > Microcoleus sp. A003_D6. The sequence continues at coordinate 27,259 of NZ_JAUBWA010000011.1, forward strand.
ATCCTGATCAGTTCTCGGGCCGCTGCCCAGAAAGCCTTTGGAGTTACGGCCCAAAACAAAATGGCTGCTTTTGAAGAGGCGGACATACCTGTGGCGGCTCGACCTTCGGAGGTTCCTAAGTTGCTTAAAAAATTGCTAAAGAAAAATTGATTGCTTTCGGAGTTTTCACAAAAGTCCTAACCCTCTTGGGGGTTGGGATAGGGGTTAGCCAGGGGCGGGTTTGGTCTCAAAAGTGTCTGCCGAATGCCACAACAGCCGCTTCAACCCGCCCCTATGACACATTTACGATTTTTTTACCACAGCCCTCGGACTGGCGTCACAGGCTGCGGTGCGGGTGCTGGCAAGGGTGCGGTGCGGCGCGGCGCTGGAGGCGGAGTTGTTGGCGGAACGCTGCGCCGAGGTTCGATCGGACTTTCGGTGCGAGTTCTTTCAGTTGTGCTCGTTGTCGATCGCATCACATCTTGAAGCAGGCTTTGCATATTTCCGGCTAAACTCTGAACTTTCCCAACAGCGGCGCTAATGCTGGCAACATCCACGTAAACCTCCGCTAGAGGATACTTTTTCAGGATTTCCAGCAGCGATACCTTACCGTCATCCCCGGCCGCCAGCATCATCGCCGCCCGCAGAGCTTTGCCGCTTTCTGTGCGGCGCTGAGTCCGAATTGCTTGACCGATTTCGTCAGTGATTTTCTCTCCCGGTGTGCTGTAAACTACCCTGGCCAGATTAGCAGGCTTTAAACCGATTTCTAGACCCATGAACCCCCGCAATACTTGCGCGTCCATTTTGGAAAACCGGATAATTTGTTGGAGGCTTGGGGTCGTCGTGCCGTCTTTAGCAAAGTCTTCTAAGTCGGTGATATTGATGGTTTGTCTGATCGGGCCAAATGTGAGGACAACTTTTTCGGCCGCTAATGCTGTACTGCTGCTAGATAATATGCTCGCGCTTGCTCCTAAAAGAAGGGCAAAGCCGATCGATACAAATTTTGTTAATTTCATATTCACTTTCACTGCTCGATTAAAATTATTTTTTCGAGATTTGTATATTATAGATGCAGCCGTTATATTCTACAAGGTCGCCAGTATAATTTGTGCCCGCGTCACACCCACAATCTCGATCGAGTTTTTTTCTCGCTCTTGACTTGAAGAATAAGTCACCACATCTGTCGAAATATTTTTGCTTCTATTCCTTCTGAATTTTACCTTCTAAATCTCCAGCATTCTATATCAGAGTGTCTTCCGCCTTTTACATAAGTGCCTTATAAAAATTCTAGGAACGGCCCTGACGGGAGGACGTTCTTAATTGCACAAACATAAGGGATCGATTGCTTCTTCTTTGTCTATTAGGCAACTAAATCCCTCGTCCTTCTTCCCTCCTTCTTCCTTCTTCCTGACATCCGTGACATCCGTGACATCCGTGACATCCGTCGAGCGAATCCGTTGCCGAACTTCCCTCTTCCTTCTTCCTTCTTCCTTCTTCCTTCTTCCCTCTTCCTTCTTGCTTCTGCTATATGTTAAAAACCAAGCGCAAATCAAAGAAATCCAAACGCAAGCACAGCGAAAAAACAACAGCGCTCAGCAAAAAAGAACTAGCCGCACAAAAACGCAAAACTTCAGAAAAGCGCAATGAATTAGTGCAGGCGATCGCCATAAGCTGCTTAGTCAGCGCTGCTATCAGCATCCCCCTGTTGTTCGTAGCCCCCGCTAAGATTGCTATTGCAGGAGGCGCAGCCGTCGCCATCTTGCTGCTTTCCTACAAATACCCCCGTCAAGCTTTGTGGACTTTTCTAATTTACCTGCCTTTCAGCGGTACAATTACCTACGCAATTGGTGGCGGGAATGCTGCATTTCAAGTAGCCAAAGATGCTTTCTACATACCTGCTCTCATCGCCCTAATTCAAAGCTGCAAAAAGAAACAGTTACCCCTGTTCATTCCCAAACAAATGCTTTCTACATTCAGCATCCTGTTGATGATGGCAATGCTGACTTTAATTTTTGTCAACGGGGAGATGCAGCTCAACCCAATGAAGGGCGACAAACCAATTCTGCAAGGAATTCTCGGCTTAAAAGTATTGATAGGTTACATACCGCTGATGGCTTGTACCTATTATCTGCTCCGCACAAAGAAGGATTTGGTGTTTTTTAGTCGAATGCACATCGTTTTGGCGATCGTTTGCTGCCTTCTCGGTTTGATTCAATACCTGTTGCTGCAAAGTGGAAAGTGTGCGGGCACCCGAGGAATGACTGGAGAAGAATTATATAAAGCAACGCTGCAAGCTAGATGTTTTGTCGGCGGTTCTTTGGTATTCAGTCCCGAAGTCAAGTTTGTCCGCTTGCCGGGAACTTTTGTAGCCCCTTGGCAGTGGGCGTGGTTTTTAATTTCTAATGCTTTTTTAACCTTTGCCTCTGCCTTTTGCGATCCTTCATTCTGGTGGCGAGTTATCGGTTTATTTGGCATGGCATTAGTATTTGCCAATGCAGTTATTTCCGGTCAAAGAGCTGCTTTAGTTATGGTTCCAGTTGCCACGGCAATCTTGCTAGTGCTCACTGGTCAATTAGTTAATTTCAAACGATTTATTCCCATCGGTGCCGGACTGGCGATTCTGCTGTTTGTCGGTGCAGCTATTAACCCGGGAATTATCGAGCAGCGGTGGGAGAGTTTTGTTAGCCGCTGGAATGCTGCACCGCCCCAGCAGTTTCTCTTTAATCAGTTCGAGCAGAGCAACAATTTTATCATTGACAGGCCTTTCGGTAGAGGTGTGGGACGAGCGACTAATTCAACGCGGATATTTGGTACCACGCAGCTAATTGAAACTTTCCAACCTAAATTGATCTACGAACTCGGTTATCCGGGAATGATTGCTTTTCAAATCATGGTTTTACACTTGGCTTTTCTAACTTTTAGAGCTTACCGCTCTGTCAAGGACAAAAGTTTGCGGAGTTACGGAGCTAGTTTTTGGGTGTTTGTTGCATTTATTACGATCAATACTCAATACTATCCGCTGGATGTAGATCCAGTCTCCGTGTATTATTGGGTTTTAGCTGGGGCGATTTTAAAGTTGCCCAAAATTGACAAACAGGTGCAGGATGAAAAACACCAGGAAGTTGAGTCAAGTGAATTGCAACTTCACCAGCAATTTAAGGATAAAAAAATTATTGCATCGGCTCCCATTTGACAGTCTTGGACGCAGAACCTCTATATTGCAGGTTTGCAGTGTGTACCTTACTGCTATAAGTAGCACATTAAACCAGTTGTTCCGTAAGTCATGTATTAATTAACCCATCACTTTACTGCGGTTGCCAAACTGGAGTGCCAGCATTCAAATCCTTGTCGTTTGTCAATTTAGTCAATCCAGAACCGTCGCGATTAATGACATACAAGTTGCTTTTGTCGCCTTGGGCTTCATTAAAAGCAAAAGCAATTTGCTGGCTGTCAGAAGACCAAGCTAATTCAAAAATTCCAGACAGTTCTAGCCGAGGAGCTAGTTGATTTAGCTGGTCACCCTTAGCATTGATTGTGTATAGTTTTTTATTGTTGAAGTCTCCCGCCAAGAAGGCAATAAGTTGGCCATCGGGCGACCACGAAAGTTCGTTGTAGTTTCCGGGTTTTTGGGTGAGGTTCTTGGCTGTCCCCCGGTTAATATCAAGCAGGTAGATATCCTGCTTTTCCCCGCTCAAATCGCCCGCTTTGCCCCCATAGTAAGCAATGCGGCTGCTATCGGGCGACCAAAATAGTTGGCCGCTATAAACCTCATTTTGCGGGTTGTTAGTGAAATTTTTGAGGTTTGTGCCGTCTGCATTAATCGTGTAAATTTGCTGTTTGGGATAAGCGCCGAACAGGAAAGCAATTTTTGTGCGATCGGGCGACCAAACAAGTTCGCTACTGGATGTATAGTCGCCGGGACTTTTGGTTAATTTAGTCATGCCCGAACCGTCAGCATTCATTTTGTAGATATTTTTATCCTTAACAAATGCTACCTGCTGGCCGTCTGGTGAAAAATAGAATGCCGATGAAATTTCCGTTTTAGGTGGCTCTCCCCCTACTTCCCAATTCCGAACTAATTTAGTTCCTTTAAGGCCAGAAGTGTCGCTTATATAAAGTGACTCACTGCCGGGATCATCTGAGGTAAAACCGTTGCAATAACGGGCAAAAACAAGTTTTTGGCTGTTGGAAAACCAAACTATTTCAAAATTAGCTGCTTTGCAAGACTCCCCAGCAAACTGTTTAGTTAGCCCGGAACCGTCAGCCTTAACTGTATAAATGTCCGTATCGCCACTCACGAAAGCCAGCCGATCGCCATTGGGCGACCAAACTAGGGTATAGCTAACATCTATGTTTGGGGCAAGTTCGCGGCGGGAGGAACCGTCAGCATTGACTGCAAATAAACTTGTTCTAAACTCGCTGCCGCGCATCTGGAGAGTCACAAACGCCAGTCTGCTTGGTTTTTGGGCTGCGGTTGTCGGAGTGCCCTGAAGGCTCAAAAACAAGGTGATTGAGAGTGTTAGGGAGATTAGGGCGATCGGCCAAAACCCCCATAACTTATTGAACCGGAAAAGTTGCAGAATTTGCAACCAGTTGTTCGGGATCGGGGAAGATGCCCGTCCCACACTCAACTGAAACTCTTGTGGAACGGGCATCTTGCCTGTTCCATATCGCAGCGGGAAATGCAAGTTAAAACGCATTTTATCGATTCACCTGCTAATTTTTAAAGTGTTTGTCGGTCTATATGTCTCGACAGCCTCAAACTCTGTTTAATTCTACCAATAATTAGCTCGAACATTTTTTTGCGGGACGGATTCTTGCTGCTGGGGGGCATCCCTAACTCGCAACACATCAAGTTCAAGTCAGTTGCACTCATGGCCAACAATTTTTGCCTCACCTCTTCTTCATTACCCTTCTTAGCTTGTAAACGCAGTTCTTCATAAACTTCTAGAACATTTGCAGCCGATAAATTAATAGGTTTATTAACATCAGCACTACTGGAAATATCCGAACTTTTTGACCCCGCAGAAAGCCCTCCCCGCTTGACTTGAGTCTCAAGCCGGGTTAATTTTCTAGAAACGTCCCGCAAGATTTCCTTAAGTTCGCCAATTTCCTCAACTAACCCCCCGCTTTCTTGTTCGGAAGCAGCCGAAATTTCTTTTTTAATCATTTCAGATACTCCTCACACTCGCGCCATAAATTTTCAAATTCTCTAACTAATTCTCGCGGCAGTTCTCCCTCATTAATCGCCCGTTTTAACCCGACGCTTTCGCGAATCGTCGATTCTAAAAATCTAACTTCTATGTTATTGTCTTTTGATATCTCAGCGCAAAGTCTCTTTACTTCTCTCATGTAAAACTGAACTTCATTTGTCAGCAATCCTCCATAGGTTTTAGCTTTATTCATAAACACTGCTATCTTGGGAAACGGATAAGGCTCAATCCGTTTCTGGAGCGAGTTTAAAACTAAACTCAACCCCCTAGAACCAAAATAATCGGGATTGACGGGAATTAATATTAAGTCGCAGCAAGAGAGTACGCTGTAGGTGAGGAGACTGAAGGAAGGCGAACAGTCAAAAAGCATCAAATCGTATTTGGGGAGATTGGCAGAGTTGGCGATTTTGCCGATGAATCTGCGGATGAAGTCTTTAACACTTTTTCCCTCAAATCCATCGATATCCAACCAATACAATTCTTCAACTGAAGGGACAAAATGCAACTGTTCGTCAATCTGATAAATGGTGTCGAAACCAACGGGAAATTTAAAGTTTTGTCCGGCTTTTTTAAAGACTTCTAGAGCGTCGTAAATTGTAAGTCTGTGCTTGAGAGATTGCTCGTACCACTTACCAAACTTGTCATCTAAATGACCTGTATTTTCGTTAAGTCCGATCGCCTCTGTGAGCGACATTTGCGGATCTAAGTCTAACATCAAGACTTCTAAGTCGGTTCCTTGGGATATAATATTTCCCAGACTCCAAGTGACGGTGGTCTTTCCGACACCGCCTTTGAAGTTGATTACGGCTATTGATTTAGGACTCATGGCTGGCTTTGTTTAGGTTTTCCTCAAATATAAATTAAAACATATTGTGTGACTTAGTTCAGCCTGCGATCGTATACTAGGGTCAATTGACATGAAAAAGAAAATGCGATCGAGAAACTAATAATAAAATAAACATGAGATTATGTCAAATTACGGGAAAGTAAATCTTTACGGAGATAGATGCACACATAGATCGGAATGCGTAAGCTGAAATTGCAGAATCAGGAGGCCGGCTATGACGCGAGAAGTTACAGATTCAGAAGGGATTGTTTGGAGTTGTGTAGAGGCATATTCGGGTCTTTCTGACAAGCCGGAGAACCGCGAAAAGGCTCAAGTAAAAGGCTCAGATGATGCTTATTGGGTTGTCTGCACTCCGGCTGGCGGCGCAAAGTCCGTGTGGCTTCAGCAACGCCGGCGATTGGGAAAATTCTTGTTCCGACGAGGGATTGCTCAGTTCGATCGAAACACAGTAGCAGGAAGCTCAATAATGCCTCGCCCGTTACTCTAAAGCCCGTGACAGATGGTGAAAAGCGCGATCGAACTGGGAAAAATCAAATTCGCGATCGCACTTTTCGCGATCGAACAACTGTTTTCGAGTTCCCGATTACTTTTACCCGCGCGATCGTATCCAAAAACAATAGAATATAACCAACACCAACCATCCCGACACATAGCAAAACCCCGGAAGCGCAACATCAATATTGGGTAAAGACTGCGCGTTAACTTCAGTCAATTGATTAATATATGGCTCAACAAAATTCCCATGAGCATCTTCCAATGCTTCGCGTTGTTTGATTCTGTCTTCCTGGGTATTCATAATTCACCTCGTTTTGTGCTTATGAGGTAAATTGTTTTTTTGGGCTTTTACCCAAGCAAGCAAAAACAAAAAATTCTGAAACCCTTGTATAATCGGGGTTAAGCGCTTGGGCAAACCAACTGGTTTGGGCAAACTTGCCCAAGCGACGATGAATTTTACTCAAAAGGTAGCGATGGCACGAAAATACGGGAAAAACGCCACCACAAAAAACAACGTCTTCAAACTGGTTGAAGCGTTACTCGCCCTCGCGGATGGGGAAATTGACGTGCCGGGGGATAAGCTGAAAGCTACCTTCAACGTGGAATGGGTAAAGGAAAATGAGTTGCTGGTATCGGGGAAATTTCAGCAAAAACGCAACAAACAAACCAAAATCGTTGAAGGGATAACTAAAGAAGATTTATGGGCATTGGTGGAATGTTTCGGAAAGGCATTAGAACTCTCTCAACCCAAAGATGAAAAAAATGTCGATAACGCCCAGAGAAGAGGAGAGGCAATCCAAGATGTTCTCGACTGTCTGAAAGACCTAGGTATACTTGTCCTTGAATCTAGTGCAAGAAATCAAGGATTTTGGAAGTTTTCCCTCAAACTGCATCATCAAACTAAGCCTAAAAAAAATTTAGAAGTAATTGAGAAGCAATGGCAGGATAAAATTGGCTCCGTCACAGTCGAGATATCCCATGAAACTCCTAAACCTAAAGAAGAACCTATAAACTGGCAAGAAATCTGCCGCCAAAACCTCGCCCAACAACAGCAACTCACCACCAACCCCTTTACCAACGCCGGCGGGATGACACCGCAACTGGATGGGGTTTATGTTCCCTTAGCCATTGTCGAACGTCAAAAACCAAAACCTCAGCCTGGGAATCAGGAAGAAAAGGAAAAGGAAGTAGAAAAACTCATTCCCCTTACCGAAGAACGCTTTTTTGAGGATGTGTTGCGACAAGGAAAAAGCGATATCAGTCAAGGGCGCAAAATTGCGATTATTGGCGAACCGGGTGCGGGGAAAACCACGCGGTTACAGAAGATTGCGGATTGGATTTTAGAGCAAGAATTGGGGTTGCCGATTTGGATTGATTTAGCTGAATTAGGGGAGCAAGATATCTGTCAGTTTTTGGAAAATGTGTGGCTGCGTCGGTGTCAAGGAGAAGTCACGCGCCGCGATTTAGAAGCGCAAATGAGTCGGGTTTGGTTGTTGCTGGATGGTGTGGATGAAATGACGCACACTCAAGGAATGCAGCAGTTAGCGAAAGATTTATTAAGATCCTGGGTGCAGGCGGCGCGGGTGGTGGTGACTTGTCGGGTGAATGTTTGGGAGGCGGATAAAAATGCTTTTTCGGGGTTTGATGTGTTTCGCAATTTGGAGTTTAATTCGGAACAGGTGAGGGAGTATATTCGCCGTTGGTTTGCAGGGATGGGGGATGCTGCGGCGGGGGAGAGTTTGGAGGCGGAGTTAGTAAAGTCGGAAAATTCCCGTCTCAAGGAGTTGATTCAAAATCCGTTGCGGTTGTGGATGTTGTGTCAAATTTGGCAGACGGGGGGCGGTTTGCCGGAAACGCAGGCGGGGTTATACGCGCAGTTTGTGGATTGGGTGTATCGCTGGAAGGCGGATGAGGAGATTTTAGACCAACGGGAGGGAATTGATGAAGCCTTGGCGCGGTTGGCATTGGCGGCGATGGAACAGAAAGATGAGGTTTCGCGGTTTCGGTTGCGGGAAAGTTGGGTATTGAAGGTTTTGGGAAGTCGCCCGATTTTTCAGGCGGTGATGAAGTTGGGGTGGTTGAATCGGGTGGAACGGTTTCCAGAGGCGATTTGCGTGTTTTATCATGCGACGTTTCAGGAGTATTTTGCAGCGTTGGCGGTGGATGATTGGGATTATTTTTTACCTCGAAATCATGTTAATTTTCCGGTAGCGGGGAAGGAATATCGGATTTTTGAACCGCAGTGGAAGCAGGTGATTTTGTTGTGGTTGGGGCTGGAAGATGTGAATCGGAAACAGAAGGAAGGATTTATTAAGGGGTTGGTTGGGTTTGAGGATGGGTGTGGTGAGTTTTACAAACTAAGTTGCTCTTCTCTGGCTAATTCTCTATTATCTCAGAAACTCAACGATAACAACTTTTTAAAAAATTTATGTGACGGGGACTCGTTGAATGAAGATGATCAGTATATTGTAGATATTCCCTATCACTTAGCTCATGCAGAAATGAGGGAGCAACTTTACGAAATTGTCACTGATGTCGATTTTATATCTTTTTATCAATCATACAAACTGAATAAGGATTGGCTTTGGCTTGATGATTTAACCTTTATCCTTAGCAAAGGACTTTTTTCTTATCGATATTTGTACCTTCTAGAGATATCAATCAAAAATAAATTCCTTATTATGAAATGTTTATTTTTTAGAAAAACTTCTCAACATGATTGTTTGGCAAACGTATCTGTATCAACGATCCGCTTGCAATTAATACATAACGCTAATATATTGTGTTGGATAATATTTTGTTTAAAGGATTTATTTTGTTTATATCAAAACAAAGAAATAAAAAATGCAAATATATTTAGTTTTGATAATGCTTCCGACATAGTTATCCGTCACTGTGCCCAAATCCTCCCCTACCCGGACTTCTACCGCGCATGGCACGGTTTAACCGAAACCCAAACCTCCCCCCTCGTCCAAACCCTGAACCTCCCCCAACTCCTGCAAACCCAACTCACCGAAACCAACCTCGATCAAAGCTCCCAACTCTTCTGCATCGACACCAGCAAATTCATCGACTCCCATAACCCCACCCCCGACATCTACGAACAATTTCTCGACCAAAACTGTCCCGAAAGACCCAACGGCGAACCCGAAACCCTCTCCCAACTCAAATCCTACTGGAATCGACTCCGCCGCGACAGCGACAAACACCCCATCCTCATCTTCTACCAAGACCCCACATCCCCCGCCGCCCAAGGTTGTAGCCCTACTTTCCTCGAAGCCCTCACCCGCTTCGACGGTACAATCTGCCTCATCGCCGACACACCTCACCCACCCCTGCAAACCTTCTCCCCCCATGACCCCGATTTACTTCAGGCTGTCGCAAACTGGGTCAAAAGAGTTCATTTTGAGTCTTAAAGAAACCGGGTTTTTGGCTACTGCTACGAGGCGCAGCGAATAATTCAAGGGAAAAACCCGGTTTCTGGCGAGAAGCAAAGAAACCGGGTTTTTCGCAGTTTCTGGGGGGTTTGACGAGTATTCTCGAAAAAACCCCGTTTCTGGCCACCCGTGAACTGAATTTGGCTAAATTTTCCCTGTTTTGTGATATAATTAAAACCTTAAAAAAATAGCACAGAAAAAAGCTATGTCTGAAATTACTCTAGACGAAACCAAGCTTAAAGAATTACTCAAAGCAGCTATTTTTGAGTTATTAAAAGAACAAAAAGAAGTATTTTCGGAAATTTTAACAGAAGCCCTAGAAGATATAGGAATGGAAAATGCTATCAAAGAAGGCGAAAATACTGAAACAGTCAGTCGCGAGCAAATCTTCAAAATCTTGAAGGCAAAACCATGAATGTTGAGTTTAGAAAAAGCTTTGAAAAGGATTTGCTCAAGATTCTTGATGCCGACTTGTTGGAAAGAATTCAGGAAGCGATCGAAGATGTTGAGAATGCAGAAAAATTAAATGAAGTCAGCAATCTTAAAAAACTAAAGGGCGATGGAGATTACTATCGCATTAGGCTGGGAGATTACCCCATCGGTATTAAAGTTAATGAGGGCGTAGTTTGTTTCGTTAGGATACTGCATAGGAAAGAGATTTATAGATACTTTCCTTAATCATTTAACGTTCGTGAATTGATTTACATTCCCAAAAAAAACCAGGCCCCACCGTCAAAACTTGCTCTGTTGGCATGAACAATTCCCAATAGGGAAGTCCAGAATCATCTTGGAAATCTGGCTGTAAAATTAGTTGGTAATCACCCTCAAAAACTAGAGTGAGACTAATATTATGAGCATCAATCACAAAATTAATCAATTCTTTATTGTTCAATTGCTGCAAAATTTTTTTGACAGCATCTATTTCTACCTCATCTATTTCTGCATCTATATCTACTGGCAAGGAAGAAGTTAAGATTCGATCGCCTTGCTTGAAAACCCAAGGTGTTGCCCTTGCGCCAAATTGCCAACTACCTTTGCATAGATGTGCTAGTTTTGGGTGAGTATAGGCAGACATCTCACCGAAATCTAGCCGTAATTCATCCCCATAACTAAATATAACCTGATGACAAATTTCTCCGATAATTGGTTTAGTAATTACTGAAATAATTTGCTCGATATTTGGCTTCTGATTAGCAGCAGAAGATTCAAAAATAATTCTTCTACTCATTACAAATCCTGTAAATCGACTTCAACTAAATTTTGCCTGTCTTTAACATTTTCAATAGCTTTCAACAGTTTGTTTTTATTGATTTCCGATTTCAAAAGATATTCGGTTTCATCGCATTCTGAGACAATTATTTCAATCTCTTTATCTCCAAAAATCGCTTTGATTTGTTCTAAAAATTTACTATCTAGTTCGCTGGCTTTTAAACGATAAACTGTTGACATCGTTTTTACCTATTTTTGATTGATTTAAAATTATTAATATTGCCTTTAAATACAGTAGTTTGAAGTTGACACTAAGGGCTGGCAAAATTGCCAGCCCTAGACTGATTCTAGCGTTTGACCAACTTCTTAGAAACCTTCCGCAAGCGAATTGATTTAGGAGTTACTTCCACCAATTCATCCTGGCCGATGTACTCCAAAGCGCGTTCCAAACTCATATCGACTGGTGCTTGCAATTGCGCCAATTCTTCACCGCCAGATGCGCGGTGGTTTGTCAACTGCTTCGACTTGCAAATATTCAGCTCCATGTCTTCATCTCGGTTGTTTTCTCCGATAATCATCCCTCTGTAAACCTTGGTTCCGGGGGTAATGAAAAATACGCCGCGGTCTTCAGCATTTTTCAGTGAATAAGTAGTTGCAATTCCTTCTTCAAAGGAAATCAATACTCCGTTGCGACGGGCGACAATTTCTCCGCCGAGGGGGCGATAATCGAGGAAGCTGTGGTTCATAATTCCAGCGCCGCGAGTCAAGCGCATAAACTCGCCTCGGAACCCAATCAAACCGCGAGCGGGGACTGAAAATTCGATTTGGGTGCGACCGGTGCTGCTGACGTGCATATCTTGCATTTCTGCTTTCCGCTGACCGAGGCGTTCGATGCAGCCGCCGACTGCTTCTTCGGGTACGTCTAACACCAAACATTCAAAGGGTTCGCAGGGACGACCGCCGACTTCGCGGAAGATTACTTGCGGTTGAGATACTTGGAATTCGTATCCTTCGCGGCGCATATTTTCGATCAGGATTCCGAGGTGGAGTTCGCCGCGGCCGGATACGAGGAATTTGTCGGGAGATTCGGTTTCTTCGACGCGCAAGGCGACGTTGGTTTGGAGTTCTCGCATTAGCCGATCGCGAATTTGACGCGATGTTACCAAACTACCTTCTTGACCGCAGAACGGCGAATCGTTCACAGAGAAAGTCATCTGCAAAGTCGGTTCATCTACCTTGATTAAAGGTAGCGCTTGCGGGTCGTTGGGGCAGGTAATTGTCTCGCCAATATACGCATCAGCAAAACCAGCAACGGCGACAAGATTACCAGCAGAAGATTCTGGGATATCAATCCGCTTCAGGCCTTCAAAGCCCATCAATTTGGTAATTTTTGATTTGACAATCGCGCCGCTTTCGGTGATTAAGACTGCTTGTTGGCCGATTCTAATTGTGCCGTTGTGGATGCGGCCGATGACGATGCGACCGACGTATTCTGAGTAATCTAAGGTGGTTACTTGCAGTTGTAGTGGCTTGTTGGGGTCGCCTACGGGGGGTGGTACGTGGTCGAGGATTTCTTCAAAGAGGGGCTTCATATCTACCCCTTCGTCTTCGAGGTGTTTTTTGGCGTAACCGCTTAAGCCGGAACCGAAGAGATAGGGAAATTCGCACTGATCGTCGTCAGCACCTAGTTCGAGGAACAGATCCAAAACTTTATCGACGGCTTTGTGGGGGTCGGCTCGCTCGCGATCGATCTTATTGACAAAGACGATCGGGCGCAGTCCTTTTTCTAGGGCTTTTTTGAGCACGAAGCGGGTTTGCGGCATCGGGCCTTCGTTGGCGTCTACGATCAGCAGACAGCCGTCAACCATGCCGAGAACTCGCTCGACTTCTCCGCCGAAGTCCGCGTGTCCGGGGGTATCGACGATGTTGATCAGGGTTTCTCCGTACCTGACGGAGGTATTTTTGGAAAGGATGGTAATGCCACGTTCGCGCTCGATGTCGTTGGAGTCCATGACGCAATCTGGGATTTCTTCCCCTTCGCGGAAGATCCCGGACTGTCTGAGGAGAGCGTCCACAAGGGTGGTTTTGCCGTGATCGACGTGAGCAATGATGGCGACGTTGCGAATGGGAAGACTCATAATGCGTCTGGAACGTTAAACGGATCTAACTAAAGATTTCTTAATAATTGTAGCGCATGAAGTCAAGGGGCGATCGGGCGCGGCTGTAAGATTGGAGTGCTGACCCGCTAAAATTGCAATTATGGAAGCGCAACCCAGAGAGATTAAGCGTTATATCAAACAAAATGGCACAGTTCCATTTGCCGAATGGTTTGGCTCCCTGCGAGATGTTAACGCTAAAATCAGGATTGATAAGAGGCTTGAGCGGGTTAGCAGTGGCAATTTGGGAGACTGTCGCTCAGTTGGCGAAGGAGTTTGCGAACTTAAAATCGACTATGGCCCGGGCTACCGAGTCTACTTTGGACAAGTGGGATCTGCGATCGTGCTTCTGCTGTGCGGTGGGGATAAAAGCACTCAAGACCAAGACATTAGCAAAGCTAAAAAATATTGGAGAGATTATGAAAGACGCCAAAATGCCGGCTAGTGATAGCTATCATCCCTTTAAAATTTCCAATCTCAAAGATCCCACTTATTCTGCTGCTTACCTTTCTCTGATCTTTGGAGAAGAGGAAGAGGGAGATTTGGAATTAAAAGTTATGCTCTCAGCTATGAGAGATATATTTGAGGCTCTGGGCGAACCAAATATGTCGGCTGATGATGCCTCATTGCACCTGAAAAAATTAGATGTTTTGCTGTCGCAGAATGGAAGCGCGACAATTTATGGTTTGGCTAGTTGGCTGAAGGCTTTGGGATTGAAGTTAACAGTTGCGGTTGATGAAGGGGATACAGGGGAAGAGGAAAGTTCTGCTAGTGTTGCTGAGTTAGCAGAAGTTGGTAATGTTTGATGGGGGGCGATCGCCTGTACGATGATCGGTGAGTAAGTGCGATCGACTTTATGGAAGTACAACCCAAGGAAATTCGGCGTTATATTACCCCAGACGGTAGAAATCCTTTTGCAGAGTGGCTTAGTTCCCTGCGGGATTTGAATGCAGTGGTTAAAATTGAGCAAAGGCTTGACCGAGTTCGCTTAGGCAATTTAGGAAACAGCAAGTCTGTTGGGGAAGGAGTTTGCGAATTGAAAATTGACTTTGGGCCTGGGTATCGCGTGTACTTCGGACAATTTGGGTCAACAATAGTGCTAATCCTCTGCGGTGGAGATAAAAGCACTCAACAACAAGATATCCGTAAAGCGTATGAGTATTGGAAAGAATATGAAGAACGGGAAAATGCCAACGAGCGATAGTTATCAGGACTATCTGATTGAAGCCCTCAAGGATAATATACACGCTGCCGCTTATCTAACGGCGCATTTGGAAGACGAAGAGCCTGAACCAGGTTTGCTTGAACTAGCACTTAGCAATGTATTTGAGAGTTTGGGCGAACCAAATATGTCTGCTGAAGATGCTAAGTTGCATGTGGAAAAATTAGATGTTTTGTTCTCGCCAGAAAGAAGTGCGACAATTTATGCTTTGGCTAGTTGGCTGAAGGCTTTGGGATTGAAGTTAACGGTTGCTGTTGATGAAGAGGATAAAGGGGAAGGGGAAGGTTCTGTTGCTGGTACTGAGTTGGCCACAGTTGGTAATGTTTAATTTTAGCCGATCGCTCTGGAGTATCCTACAATACTGTTAGAAGTTATGCCCGATCGCCCGGTATGGCAATGGCTGACATCGGTGCTCTGCTAAAATTGGCGCGGACGTTTGATGTGTCGATCGAAGAATTGTTAGATTTTGTCGAACAGTAACAAATTACACTTAAAATAAACCAGCGCTACCATCGCCAACCAGTTCGACCTCGCAAGGACGATCGACTGTGGGCCCAAGCAACAGATTCGAGAGTGGGCGGATGGGATGGGGCGAAGTCAGGAAGAGATGATATATACTCAGCCGCAATTGTAGCTGTTCGATCGCCCAGAGCGGTCTACAATTTGTAACGTTGAGCCTTATTGAAGTGCAGGAGTGGAGCTGGCTTGGATAACGCTAGTCTGTCAAGAAAACCCCCGCAAGCCTCAGAGCTTGTCGCCGACGAAATTCCAGAAGCAGTGCGAGACCACCCATATCCAGAAGCAGGGCCGAGTCAGTCCAAGAAAAAAGGGCTGATTTGGAAACTGCTAGGGTTGGGCGCATTAGCCTGTGGGGTCAGCATCTGGCTGCACCTCAACTTTAACTTGTTCCCAGCCACCAGTCAGGCCGAGCAAACTCAACAAAACACAGCACCGGTGAGTTCGGCGTCTGGGTCGGTCGCGAGTCCAGCTACCAACCCAAAAGCCACCGCAACCCCAGACAACCTGCTGGGACACTTGCCCTACCAAGAAGCACCAGCCAAAGACTTGGTAGGCGTCACCTCCGACGGTAGCATCAAACTCCGCACCTCAGCAGCAGCAAAATATCAGGAAATGGCCAACGCCGCAGCGGCATCAGGGATCTACTTCGCTCCCATATCCGGCTTTCGCTCTGTTGAAGACCAACAGCACGTATTTTTTGACGTGAAAGCCGAACGCAGGCAAAACGCCAGCAAGCGAGCCGAAGTCAGCGCCCCTCCAGGTTACAGCGAACACCACACCGGTTACGCGATCGACATCGGCGACGGCGGAGCCCCGGATACCAACCTCAGTCCCAGTTTTGAAAATACCCAAGCATTCAAGTGGCTAGAAGCCAACGCCGTCACCTTCAGCTTTGAAATGTCCTTCCCCAAAAACAATCGCCAAGGCGTCAGTTACGAGCCTTGGCACTGGAGGTTTGTGGGCGACAAGCAAAGCCTCGAAACTTTCTACAAAGCTCATTCGATGAAAAAGTAGAAGTCAGTTGACAGTTGACAGTTGACAGTTGACAGTTGACAGTTGACAGTTGACAGTTGACAGTTGTCAGAAGGCAGTTGACAGTTGACAGTTGACAGTTGACAGTTGTCAGTTGTCAGAAGGCAGGCACTACACGGATTAACACGGATACAAGGATAATAGACTTTCCCACTCCCCCACTCCCCCTCTCCCCCTCTCCCCTCTCCCCTCTCCCCTCTCCCCCTCTCCCCCTCTCCCATCTGCTCTATGTCAACAGTCAGGAGATTGCTGATAAAATGCTTTAATTATTTTTGTTTGACAGTAAAATCAAGGAAAAAACTTATGAAAAACCAGGAAAAATCAGTAATTCTGGTTTTTTACTTTTTGCTTAAAAAGTGACAGTACACGTTGTTGGTATAGGTTTAGATGGAGCTGCTGGGCTGAGTTCCTCGGCGCGGCAGGTTGTAGAAATGGCCGCTCTGCTAATAGGGAGCGAGATCCATTTGAGCTATTTCCCGCAGCACTGCGGAGAGCGCTGGGCCCTGAAAGATTTGACCGAAGCAATTCTGGAAATTCGGCGCCATTTGGCGACCCAAGCCGAATTTGAGCCGGATGCGGGGACGGTGGAGCCCCCTGCTGGACCGATCGTCATTTTAGTGGCCGGCGACCCGCTGTTCCACGGCTGGGGAAAATTACTAATTTCCCAACTGCCGCCAGATAAATTGACATTTCACCCCCATGTCAGTTGCGTGCAGTTGGCTTTTAATCGGTTGAGAATCCCTTGGCAAGATGCTCACTGTGTAGGCTCTCAAGGACGCTATTTTGAAGAGCTGACGGCGAAGCTGAAGCTCGGTGTGGAGAAGATTGCGGTGCTGGCGGACGAAGCTCACACTCCGGCTGTACTGGCAAGTTTGGTGAAAGCTCTAGATTTGCCGACGCGCTACGAGTTTTGGGTTTGCGAAAATTTGGGTGCGGCGGACGAACGGGTAAGCAGCAAGTCTTTGGAAGCTTTGCTGGGAGAGTCTTTTGCACCGCTGAGCGTGGTGGTGATGCTGCGGCAGTCGCCGCCTGGGACAGAAGCTTTGGATTTGGCAAAGTTGCCTTTGTTGGGGATTCCTGATGCAGCTTTTATCGGTTGCGGCGATCGCCCGGGCTTGACGGTTGAACGGGAAGTGCGGGTGTTGGTGCTGGCACAATTGGCTCTCGGGCCCGAACAAGTTGTCTGGGATGTGGGTGCTGGTAACGGTTCTGTGTCGATCGAAATTGCTCGTTTATTCCCGCAGTCTGAGGTGTACGCGATCGAACAAACGGTTTCTGGTACTTCTGCGATCGAGTTCAACTGCGGCCGTTTTGGGCTGCAAAATGTGTTCTCGATTTACGGAACCGCCCCGGAAATCTTGCACCGCTTGCGCCCCCCGCACCGGATTTTTATCGGCGGCAGCGGTGGAGGGTTGACTAAAATTTTGGGCGTTTGCGCGCTGCGGCTGCTTCCTGGAGGCTCGATCGTGCTGGCTGTGGAAGCTTTTGAGGATATTGCTACTGTTTTGAGCTGGATCGGCGATCGGGTGCGCCGGGAATCGCACTGGAGTTACCGAATTCTGCAAGTGCAGTTATCTCGTTCTGTGGCTGGGGGGAATTCAACTCGTTTTGATGCGTTGAATCCGGTTTCGATTGTGACGATCGATCGACACTTGAATTAATGTCGGAATTTTAACCAGAAAGAATTGGTTTAAAGCCTTTCCCTGATCGGGATAAATTAAAAGAAGACTATTCATTACTTCAATCCTCTTCCTTCCAGGTAGAGGTCAACTGTCAACTGTCAACTGTCAACTGTCAACTGTCAACTGTCAACGCTGATTTAAGCTGATTAGCGCTGATTAACGCTGATTTGAGTCAGTCCGAGTAAGGTTGCGGTTGCTAGTAGCAATAAAATCCCGGCTGCACCGGCTAGGGGTTTTGCGGCTATTCCTGTAATCCATTCCGGTGCGCGGCCTGTCGGATTAATTGCGCCTTCTGTATCTACGGTAGTTATACCCCAAATCCAAGCTGCGTGAATGCCGATCGCCAATCCTAAACTACCATTGTCGGCGATGCGGGCTAATGTTAAAACCATTCCCATCAGCCACAATCCGGGCAGTTGCGGTAGAGTTTCTTTGGCTGCCCAAATTAGGTGGGCGATCGCGAAAATGAAACTGGCGATCGCTGCTGCGATTAGCAGTGAGTAATCTTGCTGGAGTATTGTTTGCAAGCAGCCGCGAAAGATTAACTCTTCTGTGGCGCTAATCCACAGTCCTAATAACAGAGTCAGCAGACTAGCAGGATTAAGAATTAAAGCCCAAAAATTAATTATTTTTTCGCCTCTTTCGGTGGAATTTTCGCTGTTTTTTAACTCGATCCAGCCTGCGGTTAATTGCAGACCGAATAAAATTACTAAGCTGATTATTCCTAATCCTAATCCCCGCAGTAATGACATCAAAACTGCGGGTTGCCAATCCCAGCCCCAGTTAACAAAAGATGTGTTTTCGATCCAACTTGTCGCCCATAAAATGAAGGGGACAATCACGTAGAGGGAAGCTAGTAAAGGTAATTTTTTGTTTCCCAGGGGTTGGGGTGGATGCCATTTGAGGGCGATCGCCAGCACAATCGCTGCGGGAAGCCACACCACAATCCAAGTTGAGAAAAACAAGATTATTTTGACAATTGCTGGTATTGACTGCGACATTAGTCGCAGGTTAGTTATACTATTCCACATTTAAGGGGTTGCAACTATAATAATGTTGACTGTAATACTGTTGGCTGTTGACTGTTGACTGTTGACTGTTGACTGTAATACTGTTGGCTGTTAACTGTTGGCTGTTGACTGTTAACTAATGACTAATAACTAATGACTACTGACTAATGACTGTTAACTAATGACTAATAACTAATGACTACTGACTAATGACTACCGATCGAGCTTGCGCTGAATTTGCCTCAGAGACTGGTACATTTCGGGCAAGCGGTTGTAAATAGCTGTGGCTTTGAGAAATAGTTTGTGTGGAATTGCTGGAACGCCCGTCACGATCGCACCTGCGGGCACGTCGCTGTGAATTCCGGCTTTAGCAGTGGCGATCGCCCCATCTCCGATTTTGGCTTGATTGGCAATTCCCACTTGACCTGCCAAAATTACATTGTTGCCAATTTTTACCCCGCCGGCCATGCCAACGTGAGCGGCAAAAGCGCAATTTTTTCCTACTTGACAGCCGTGACCTACGTGTACTAAATTGTCGATTTTTGTATTCTGGCCGATGCGGGTTTCTCCGACTGCGGGCCTGTCGATCGTGCTGTTGCAGCCCACCTCAACGCCCTCTTCTAATACCGTGCAGCCAGACTGCTCCATTTTTACCCATCCTGTGGCTGTCGGCACGAACCCAAAACCTTCGGAACCGATCGCCGCACCGCTGTGAATCACGCAATTTGCCCCGATGCGAGTACGTTCGTGAATGACGCAGTTAGCGTGTAAAACAGTGCCTTCGCCTATTTCCGCATCTGGGTAAATTACGGCATTTGGGTGAATGCAAACGTTGCTGCCAATTTTGACTTTTGTTTGAATAACGACGTTGGGGCCTATATAGACATTTTCACCAATTTCTGCTGAGGGGTGAACGACGGCTGAGGGATGAATTTCGGATGCTGGGCGAAACGGTTGATAGAAAAGGGCGATCGTTTCAGCAAACAGCAATCGCGGATCGGCTGCGGCAATCCAAGCAATGTTGCGATCGGTACATTGAGCTTGGAGGCTTTCATCTAAGGGTAAAATTAAAGCCGAAGCATTTGTAGTGGCTGTATGAACGGCAAATTTAGCACCTTCTATGTAACTGATTGTGCCTGATGCAGCTTCATCAACAGGGGCCGCGCCAGTAATTTCTGGATCTGCTGCAACTGACGCTGTGAGGCTGCGACTGGTGGCTAAATTAAGTTTTTGTACTATTTCGCTAAACTTCATCTATAAAAAAAATTTGTTGTTAGCACAGATGGATCATAGTTAAAATTACCAGCTTTGGAGCACGATCTGAGCAGTTGCCATTTAAAAAACAAAAACCCCGATTTCTTGAAGAAGTCGGGGTTGTAGCGATCGATTATTTTTGGCAATTATTTTACAGAAACTGCATCTACGTCAACGGTGCTGCCTTTGGCTTCAGAATAAGGGGCACCGGTGGCTTCGGATGCTGAGGCGGTCTCTGTTTGGCGGGATTTAAAGTAGTCGATCGCCATTTGCGAAACTTCGGAAATCAGCAACACAGCAATTGCCACATCGTCAATTTGTCCGACGACGGGGAGAAAGTCTGGGGCAATGTCGATCGGGCTTACCAGATATGCCAGGGTTCCCAGAATAATCCACCAGCGGTATTTGGGGTTGCGGAGGGTGTCGCGGTACCAGTTGTAAACAGATTGTATAGAAAAGTTCATGCGGTTGTCCTCTCGTTATATTTTCAATCTTGACAAATTTTCGCTCGAAATGCTTGTGGAGATATCCCCCCTAGGGCTGGCAAGAGACTTCTACCTGGGAGTATAGGGAATTGGGGAGGGAGAAGTTGTCAAGCTGTGTCGGAAGGGCGGGGACTCCTGACAACGCCCCTACAGAAACCTGACAGATGAAAGCCGATGAATTCCATCTGCGTTTATCTGCGTTTATCTGCGGTTTAAAAGCATCTTTATCTATTACGTGTATGTAGTGATGAAATCAAGTTACTTAAATTGGGATTTTGTAACCGCAGATGTCAGCAGATAAACACAGATGAACGCAGATGGGATTTATCTGTGTTTATCTGCTGTTTAAACAAATCTTCATCTCTCTCTCTCACGAATCTTGAAATATCCATTTTTGGTCGCCGATCGCAATTTCGCAGCCATTTGGCAGCCAAAAAGGCTCGTTAGCAGCCAGCCTCTGCCCCCCCACAAAAGTGCCGTTGGAACTGCCGCTATCGACAAGCTGATACCGCTGTTTGCCGATTTCGTCGGTGGCGCGGCGGATTTGAGCGTGGTAGCGCGAACTTTGCGGATCTTGTAATACTAAAGTGTTGGTTGGTTCGCGTCCAATTGTAAAAGGATTGGCTGTTAGGGCGATCGCCTCTCCAGAAAGTTTGTAGATTAAATATGCGGTTGTTTTGCGATCGCTGCTTGCGAGTACGGTTGGTGCAAGTTGGGGAGGATTTCTCCCCGGTGGGAGGCTGTTTTGAGCAAGTTGTTGTGTCAGTTGTTGTAAATCTCGATCGAACCCTGCTGTGTCGGAAGCTGGAAGACTTGCAGGAGAATTACCTGAAATTAAGTTTAACTGTTGTACGGGAGATTGAGGAACAATCGGACGGCCTGCTTCGGCAATTCTCATTTGCAGGGCGGCGGCATTTTCTGCTTCTTGTCGGGCACTCATTCCCTCAACTTGGCGAATAACTCCGTTGGTTTCGGGAAAGCTGACATCGCCAATTCGCACGTCTTCTAAGTTAAAACCGAGTGTATAAAAATCTTGGACGCGATCGAGCAAATTTTGGCGCAGCAGCAGCCGTCCTTGGGTGATAAGCTGTTGTAGGGGTATTTGCCCGATCGCTAATCCCATACAATCCTTAACTGCACTTGCTAAAACAGCTATAGGATCGGACAATTCCAAAGCTACTCGTTTCGGATCTATAACTTGATAAATAACTGTCAGAGTGGCATCAATTAAAAACCGATCCTTAGACAAAAAATCTCCGTGCGACTGTACATCCAAATTGCGGAGTTTGGTGTCTACGATGACAATTTGACACTGTTCCAGCAGGGGAAGGGCGAAGCTGAAATGCCGCCCGGATTTCAGGGTACGCACGGCGCGGCCGTTTTTGACCAACAAACCTGTGTAACCCGCCCCGATAAAGTCCATGCTAAAGCCGGCCCAGCGTTCTGGAGTCACGGTTTGAATCAGGGGAGAGGCGTTGTTCATGGGATGCAGTTGAGGGAGGTTCGATTCTATTTTTAGGGTAACAAATTGCTGGGGGCGAGCGATCGGGCGGTGTGCCGATTCCGCAACCTCTATTCTATACTTCTGGATTCCCCGCGATTCAGGCCGGACTGGATCTAGTTTGCATCTAATTGGCATCTAGTTGGTGGTGGGGGCGATCGAAATACTGTCCGCAGGGTGCGTCCGATCCTTCAAACCTGTTGAAATTGAAAGAATTAATGTCTAAGGCATCCTACAATTTGGTTTAACGGTGACTAAAGGTCAGTGATTTATTGGCTATACTTAAGGCATCATGCTAGGAGCGTAAGTCAGATGAATACGATCGCGATCGCCCTTTCTGATGAGCGACTCCTGAAGTTACAAAAACTCGCCAACGACTTGAATGTATCGATAGAAGAATTAGTTTTAATAGGCATCGAAAACTTACTCGCACAGCCAGAAAGTCTTTCACCCTATGAGGAGACTATAGAAGCGTATATTCAGGCTTATCAAACGCTGGGATATGAAATTTGTAATGGCGACCGCGACAAAATAGTAAAATAATCTTAACAATTGAAAAGTAAAACTTAGGTTATGTTAAAGTGCGATCGACAAAACAGTTTTTGCACCATACCGCACGGGAATCAGTGCCATGTCCATTTCCAAACCTGAAAAGCCGTATTTAAAACCGATTAATCCCCCGGATCTTCAAATGCGAGCCATCGCCTACAGTTTAGATACTTTAATTCCAGGGATATACATTTGGCTGGGTGCGCTCAAAATTCGGATTGGGGGTAGCGAGCCCGAAGAAAACTATCCGGGGACTATTCACAGTCCCATTGGCATTGCTTTAGTATTCCCTGGCTACCGCATCTACAGCACTTATCAAGGTAGCTATGACCCTTGATAAGCATAAGCTTGACGGTATCCCTCAAATTACTGTAAAAACTTTGCCATCTACAGAATTTGAGTTACTTCTATTGACAGCAGGCTACGGTAAAATGGGTACGGCTCCGGCTCAGGGAAATCGTATGAAAGTCTGGTGGACTCATTCTACTTTTAGACGCATTGAAGCTATTTATAGTCCTGATGGAATAGTTGCCATTACTGCTTATCACGTTTAGACTTGTAGTTAAACAAACCCAGAAGTTTTTA
Source organism: Microcoleus sp. A003_D6 (assembly GCF_036702825.1). Lineage (NCBI taxonomy): Bacteria > Bacillati > Cyanobacteriota > Cyanophyceae > Oscillatoriales > Microcoleaceae > Microcoleus > Microcoleus sp. A003_D6. Next base: position 50,434 of record NZ_JAUBWA010000011.1, read on the forward strand.
TTGACTCTTGTGATAAGAGAGGGCGATCGCACTTTTGGACTTGAGATGTCCCAGAGGCGATCGCACTTTGAAAAAGCAACAATTGCGCTACACCCAAAACATTAGAAAACTGCTTTGAGGTATTGCGTTACAGGCTTCAAATCGATGTCATCGTTGTCAGTCAGTATTTTAAATAAATGACGCGGGATGCCGGCTGCAATCAAAATTTCCAAATCGCGATCGAGCTTTGAGAAGTCTTCATAGATGCCGACAAACTGGCTTACGCAAGCTAAAGATTCATCTTTCGGGTCATTGACTCCGGTGTATCTGTACTGAATATCAAAACCTGCTTTTTCGCCAATTTCTTCGATATCCCAGTCTACAAGATTAAGCTCGATCGCTTCAACAGCCAGGGCAATATGACCGGGCGGTATAGGGTCAAGAGGCTCGCAGCACCAACCATCAGAATGGTTCCAGACACTTTGACCAACTGATTCTCGAATTTTCATGTATTTTCCCTAACTGAAAGTAGCAGCGAAACCAGGCTTTATAGTTAAATAAGCTTAACATTTGAAAAATAAAAATTCGGTTATGTTTAAAGTGCGATCGACCTAATGGCGTTTTAGCGTAAGTTATAATCAAGATCGATGTGTCCGGTTAATCTCCCATGACTACACAATCTGCTTCGCGTTATGTCGCACGTCACCCTGAAATCTTGCAAGGGGAACCAATTATCGCAGGAACGAGAACTTCCGTTCGTGCGATCGTGGAGTTGTGGCGTTTGGGTATTACTCCTGAAGAAATCCCGATGCACTTACCCCATCTGAAATTAGCTCAAATTTTTGACGCACTGAGTTTTTATTTGGACAATCAGGAAGAAATAAATACTTATATTGAGCGGAATCGAATTCCCGAAGAATTGATTCATCCTGCTGTGAAAGCTGCCATGAAAAGACTGTGAAACTATTTGCAACTATTCATACAGATAACGATCGGGCAATATAAAATGTCAGTAATTTCTTTGCTATACTTAAAGCATCGTCCTAAATATTTCAAAAAAATTAACAGTGTCAGCAAAAGATTACTATCATCCAGTTGTGAAACAGGCACTTGTTAAAGCTGGCTGGAAAGTTACTCACGATCCATTATTAGTGAAATGGGCTAAGCGAAAACTATTTGTCGATCTCGGAGCCGAAAAACTGATTGCTGCTGAAAATAATCAGTCTAAGATAGCTGTTGAAGTTAAAAGTTTTATCAGTGACTCTAAAATTTTAGATTTAGAGAACGCCTTGGTACAATACATTCTTTATCAGAAAATTTTAGAACAAACTGAACCGGAAAGAACGCTCTATCTTGCCATACCTGCGATGTCTTTTGAAGAGCTTTTCATTGAAGATAAATTTGCCGATATTTTATTGGTCGATAATAATTTGAAGTTGATTGTTTTTAATCCACAAACGGAGGAGATTGTGAAATGGATACCATAGCAGATTGCCGCCAGATTGTCAAAGGAATTATTAATGAATACTCAGGTTTTTTTGATTCTGAAACTGAGGTACAAAGTCAAGTAATTTTCGATTTAGAAAACGACCGCTATATGTTACTATTGATGGGATGGTTTCAGGGGAGAAGAATTCACGATTGCGTCATACATATTGACATTATTGATGGCCAAGTTTGGATTCAAGCGAATAATACCGATCGCTCGATCGCTGAAGAATTAGTAGAAGCGGGAATTCCTCCTCAATTAATTGTTTTGGGACTTCAACCGCCAGAAGTAAGAGCTTATACAGCTTATGGTGTAGAAAATTCAATACACTCTCAAGAATTATTGCAAGTGAGTTAAATTTGGACGAAAAGAGCGATCGCACTTTTTGTTATTTGAGAAAAAGGGCGATCAGACTTTTGGAAGAAAAGGGCGATCGCCCGCGTGAGATTTGGGATGGGATAGGGGCGCACTTTGGGAATAAAAGGGCGATTCACGATCGGGATAGCTACGGCGCTTAATTTTAGCTGTGTACTGAAATTGCCCATAATTTAACGTGCAGTTTCAGCTTGAATTTCTCGAAGAATAGTTGAGATTTCGTCTGCTGACTCAAGGTGTCTAGCGAGAACTTGAGCAGTTTTGTCCAGCAAGCGTTCTGAAAAGACTTTCGCTAAGTCTTCCCGTAAACATTGCCCTATATAAAACTTAAGCAATGCTTCTACAGACATATCTCGATTGGCGGCTATTTTCTCAAGTGATGCTAAAGCATCTATGGGGATGTTTAGCGAGACTGTTTCCGCTGTACGAGGTCGCAATTGCAATTTTATTTGTTCTTCAGAATTGTTCATATAATTTCCTTTCTGTGCGGGTAGCAGGACGGGAAGAAATGATGCGTATTCGCAAGCTGCGTTCTACATAAACAACCAGTAATAGGCGTTGAGTGTGGGAGTAACCGAGGATAAAGTTACGCTGTTCGTCATTGGCAGTTGCATCTCCCTCTTGATAGAATGGATCGAAGAAGACTTCTGCGGCTTCTTCAAAGCTAACGCCATGCTTTTCTAGGTTGCTCTGGAATTTGTTTGTGTCCCATTCAAACTCAACGCCTTGCAGTCTGTAAACACTATCCATGCTTCGATATTAACATTATTTAAATAAGAGCGATCGGACTTTTGGAATGAAAGGGCGATCGCCCGCGTGAGATTTTAGGATGGGATAGGGGCGCGCTTTGGGAAAAAAGGGCGATCGCTCATTGATAGGGTTTGAGTGTTACACTAAAAATACAGCATTGTTCGGTGACAATTGCGTCATACCCTACTTGCAGGAGAAAAATACATGGTAACTACGCTCGAAATTGACAAAACTCTTCTTCAAGAAGCCCTTGATTTGAGTAATCATCCAACACCTACTACATTAATCGAAGCGGCTTTACGCGAGTACATTCAACGTCGTCGCAAGCAACTAAAAATATTGGAATTGTTCGGTACTATTGACTACGATGAAGATTATAACTACAAGCAATAGCGACAAACAAGGGGAAAGTCGAGATATTGTGAAAGAATTAAAGCGGAACAGTCCACTGTCTCCGTTACCAGAAAAATTGAGACTAATTAGGGGGTGAGCAGGAGTTATAATGAAATTACCCAATGGCGATCGGGCTGAAGTTTCTCTGCAAAAGCTGGTCGGCTATTGCTTAAATCCAGAGCATTCTCGTGGCAAACACAAAGCCAGAGTCTTTGCATCGGTTTTGGGAATCACGGCTAATAATGCAGAAGTTTTGCGAGAGCTTATTCAAAAAGCAGCCATTGAAGGTGAAGTTGTCCAAGAAAATACTACTGATTTTGGGCAACAGTTTAAAGTTGATTGGACTGTACCGGATACAGTGGGGATTGAGCTTCGGACAATCTGGGAAATTACTTCGACTAATTCTAACCCTCGTTTGATTTCAGCTTTCTTAAACCATGATAAAAAACTTTAGACTTTTGGATTCTGTTGCGATTCTCCAGCCTGTTTCCAATACGCGATTAACGCTAGTGGAACCGGAATATGAATCTGTTTCTAGTTTGCCAGTAGGACTTGTGGGAACTATTGTTGAAGTGTATGATACCGGAAAGGAATGTCAGTATTTAGTGGAGTTTGCTGATAGTCAAGGTATTGAATATGCTATGGCTATTTTGAAAGCAGATGAAATTTTAGTTCTGCAATATGAACTTGCAGTTGCTTAGTAATGTGAGGGGAATAGAAGTTACATAAAGGCGATCGGACTTTTGGAATGAAAGGGCGATCGCCCGCGTGAGATTTTAGGATGGGATAAGGGCCCACTTTGGTACTTGGGATGACCACCGCCCTGAATCTTTTACCGAGTTTTAGCTTAAGCTATAATAAAGATGGATCTGTCCTGTTAATCTCCGATGACTACACAATCTGTTTCGCGTTATGTCACACGTCACCCTGAAATCTTGCAAGGCGAACCAATTATCGCAGAAACGTTTCAACTTGCCAATCTTCGGAACTTAATCCTACTCTTTCAATAACTTTTAAACAAAATGAATTAATATCTTCAGCAGATAAATTAACTTCAATAAATGCCCCGTTTTCTAGTTGTCTGGAATATCTTAAATTTTGATCATTCCAATTCACAAAACGAGGATAATCTTGAACAAGTTCCTGAAACTTATCTTCATCTAAATCAGCAACAATATTTAGGGTAGTTTCCAACACATCACGCCAGGTTTTAACAGTATATTTTTTGCTATTTACAAACAAAATTTTCGGTTTTGTTCCCCTAACTATACCCTCAACTTTTTCTTGTCCCGATCCTTCCCCAAAGTAGGGCCATGTTTTCAAGCAAATTTCGGCTAAATCTTCCGATCGCTGTTCAATATCTTCTCTCTTCCAGGTTCTTTTTTCTTGAAAATACTGATTTAATTCCAGATGACTTTCTAGTAAAATCTCCCGCTTTTTGGGAAAAGGATGATTAGAAAGTTCGGGATTATATCCTGTTAAAGTTAAATTTCCCAGCGTATGTAATAAAAGTTCGTGAGTTATTTCCCAATCTTCCCCTAAAGATTTTTCCCAATCTTTATTTAGCTTTTGGGGCATAATATGTTCAATTGAAAGATTATTGAAAGATACCCCTTCTTTATGACCGAATGATTGTTCGATTGATTCTAAAATTAGTCTAGCCTTTTCGGACTTCTTAACACCATAAAGTTCTACTTCTTTTAACATTGATTTAAACTTCTCGTCCTTGGGATAGTTTTTGGTACTAAGAGTTTCCTTTAATCCCACCATAAAATTTTGATCTATTTTTTGTTTGATTTGACTGTATAGAGAAGGAAACATTTTGTTTAGGGAGTTAGTGGGAAGGTTACAAACAAAACGCCGAATAATAAAATTTTCAAGAATCTTTAAGACTTCCACAAATTCATCAATTGAAAATTTACCTTCGCTGTAATCATCATAACAATTGAGTAGAAATGGATAGACTGTAGTTAATTCTAGTCGTTTGATCCGTATCAGCAAACTATTAATAGATTTATTGGTTTCTTGACTAGGATTAATTAGTTTATTGTAGTAATCAGCAAATTTAGCTAAATCTTCTAAAGATTCTAAAGCATTTTTGACATTAACCTTATCCTTTAATGTCAAATAAACTTGGTCGTTTTTAACTTCCCGACCATATTTCATTAAATAATGACGAATAAACTCAGTCAAATTATCACCTAAAGCAGCTTGCATCGGTTCCCAATATTTGGCATAATTTTTCTGCTGTTCTTCTTCATTAATCTTCATAAAAAAGTAGTTTCTAATTAAGTCAGCTTGACTTAATGGTTTTCCTTTAGCATTTAAACTTTCAAAAACTAAGTGCGGATTTTCGTCTTTGTCTAAAAGAATACTAACCAAGGAAAAACCGCTAATAATGGCTGTTTTAATCAAGCTCAATTCAATGTTTTTCTGACTTATTTTTTTGTCAAAAAAGCGATAGCACTCATTAATTAAAGAAGTTTCAGAATTAGGAGAACCATGATCGATAATATGATGAAAACTCCAGCGATCTGCTTGAGTAGGTTGTAGTTTATATAGTTCTAAACCTGTTTCATAAGGATTAATTAGAATAGTATTATTAATTTGTTCTGCTAGTTTATTTGTTTCTTTTTGTTGTTTGGCGCGATCGCGTACAACAGCCAATAGAATTAAAATACTTGTTAGTCTTTGTTGACCATCAATCAATAAATATTTAGATACTCTTTCAGGTACAGAAATAGTTTGTAAAGTGACAATAGAACCCATAAAATGAGGTGTTATAGTTTCCTGTTCTGTCAAGTCTATCAGATCATTCCATAAGTTTTCCCATTGTTGTTTTTCCCAGCTATAAGGACGTTGAAATAGCGGAACAAGATATTGTTGGGTTCCTTCTAGGATTTTTTGTAGTTTAGTTTCTGATGCTTTCATATTTTTTGAGGTATATTTCAAGTAAAGTTATTTAAGGCTTGATGTTAGTGGTTTACCACTAAGGCCATTTTTTCAGTCTTTTCTCGTCCGTTGGGTTAACGCAAGAAAACCCAATATTTTTTGCCATCACAATCTAATCAATATGGCAATTATACATGGAAGTTGGTGCATTACGCCGAATCAGGATTTCTTTCTTTGGGAAGAAACTTGGCGACGAGTCACGCCGGAAGTTCTGAGTTCAGATGCGATCGCCCATTGATATATTTTCAGTGTTACACTAAAAATACAGCATTATTCGGTGACAATTGCGTCATACCCTACTTGCATGAGGAAAATACATGGTAACTACGCTCTAAATTGACAAAACTCTTCTTCAAGAAGCCCTTGATTTGAGTAATCATCCAACACCTAATATATTAATTGAAGCGGCTTTATGCGAGTACATTCAACGTCGCAAGCAACTAAAAATATTGGAATTGCTCGGTACTATTGACTGCGATGAAGATTATAACTACAAACAACAGCGACAAACAAGCGGAAATTAGTTATTAAATTCAGGCGTAAAAAAATTAGACACGTTATTTCCTCGTGTTGAATCGGGACAAGTACAGAGACTTACCGCGTGTTTGCTGGTATTAAATAAATGATTTCTTGTCAAAAACGATCGCGCCCATTACTGACTCTGACTATGCCTACTCGGCGTCAGACCGCTTCAACCTCAACTATGCCTGATGTATATAACAATACAGTAAGTAAAGCTAGCACACAACTAACAAACGCTAGCAATTTCGGTTATGCTATCGTTAGCTAAATCTCACAAAACCCGACAATGGCATCAAAAGAAGACTTATTTGCCGAAGCTGCCCAAAACTGGGACTTAGAAAGGCTTTACGAAGCTTTCGCACAAGCTAAACGGCAAATCTCTCCCCGATCGCGCAGGGGACTCACAGACACCGAAAAGCTTTATCTCCGAGGACTACTTTCCGGTTGCAGTCCGCCGAAATAGCTAAAAAAATGTTTCAGACTCCGAAAAGTGCAGAGGTTTATCTGTGTAAAACTTTATACCAGTATGTTAAAAAAATCGCAGATTTACCGAATGAACCAGTGGGAAATTGGAGAAATGTTTGCGATCGGCTACAGGAAGCAGGATTTAAAACTCAGTCGTCAGCTAAATTGAATTTAAATAATTCCCTTCCGATAGATGCCTCATTCAAAATAGTTAATATAGGTTGTGTCGAGCAAAACACTATATCGATTGATTTTAATATTCAACTTACATTCCCCTCAACTTCAGAAGCTCCAAAAATAGAAGATTTGGATAAAGAGGGTTAGATGGGCGATCGCCCCTATACTAACTAATCTAACTGAAGTGCGATCGCCTACAATAGAATCAACACCCATCATCTCAAACACCATGCAAATTGTTTTGCCACCTGAAGCCGAAGCCTTCGTGCAGCGCCAACTCACCAGCGGCAAATACAACAGCGCGATCGACGTTATCCTTGCAGCCATTAAACTACTCGAACAACAGCAAGATATTTGTCAAGGACGACTGCCAGAACTCCAACGAGACGCACTGATTGGACATCTTGCATCCCAACGCAGTGAAGTCGTAGACGGTGCAACCGCAATGGCACAAATTCGAGCTAATTTGCGATCGCACGATCGAGAGTACAACTGACTAAAAAGGAATATACTCAACAGCATTCATCCATTCATCAGAGTCCGAGACTACAGCAATGAGTTCCAAATCCTTAACAAATTGCCCGATCGTACCGCCTAACTGATGTCCAAATATCAAACCAGCAAACAGTCTTTCCTGACGCTGCCAATCTTGAGCCATTGCCCTAAAACGGATATCTTGAGTAAACAATACTCTTCCTAGCACAGTGGCACGTTCCAAAAGTTCGTCATCCGGCAATTCTGTCGCACCATCTTCGATCGCAGTCAAAACATCCACACCGCGACGGCGCAACTGCTAGGTAATGGCTTGCGGAATGTGAACGTCCATGTGCAGATAAATTGCCACTTACAACAACCCCTTAGCACGCATTCTCACGAAAAATGGTGAAGGCGAAAGCAGAGATTTTTCCTGTTGTACCTGCTCCCATTCCGTCCGAATCTCCTGCTCAATTTCAGCTTGAAAGTCGAAGTAATAAGCCATTGCTGCATGAGCCTCCGACTGCATCAAATAAGGATGCTGGCGGCATATTTCCTCCACAGACCAACCGTAAGCTAGATAATCCATCACAATCTGAGCAACCCGCACGCGCGGTATCCGCTGCAACCGTGCGGGTTGACCCGCTACTTTATCGATATGAGGATAAATTAAAGCTGATGTCATTGCTTTTTGGATCTATCTCTACAGGATATTAGCACAAATAGTATTATAACAGTCAGCAAAAATGAAAAGAATTAAACAAAGCGATCGCCCAACTCCATCCATCCTCATCATTGTGCTATAATCTGCCTAATCTGAGCTAACGCTTCTTCTCCTGGAATTGGCTCAACCATACCGCTTCGGATTTCGTCGCGACGCTGCTTAGCTTCCACAGTCCACAACTTTTGAACTGTTCCGTCTATATCAAATTCAAGACTCTCAACTAGCCTCTCTGCTAACTGCGCTCTCAACGCATTTGGCAAAGATAAAGCTTCTTTCATCAGTCGCTCAATTGATAGCATAATTGTATCCCAACTAAAATCGCTAAATAGTTAAGTTGAAAACGAAGCAAATTGTACAATCTTGTTTGATTATAGCCTAAGTCGGGGCGGGTTTACTAGGTTATTGGTATGAGGCAGTTATGGTGGGTAAAACCCGCCCCTACGCGATCGCCAATTATTCGATCGCGAATCAACCTTTCATATCGTGCCTGTTAGCTTCGGTTGAAAAGTGTTTTTGATGCTGTAGGGGCGGGTTCACCAACAATAATTGCCGAAAATCTACAATATAATAAACCCGCCCCGCCCCACCTAAAGCTACCGATACAACCGGATTCGATCGTTCCCAAAAACCGATCGCCCTTTCATTCACCTGACCAAAAAAGCCACACACTCAACATGAGAAGTCTGAGGAAAGAAATCCGCCGGCTGCACTCGCGCTAACTTATAATCCCCATTTTCGCACAAAATCTTCAGGTCGCGAGCCAAAGTAGCCGGCTTGCAGCTAACATAAACAATGCGATTTGGTTTCATTTCCTCGATCGCTTCCAACACCGCGCGATCGCACCCTTTCCTCGGCGGATCTAACAGCACAATATCCGGTGTCAATCCCAAGGAAGGCAGCAAACTCTCTACAGTTCCCACCTGAAAATCGACATTTCTCACGTCATTTAACTCAGCATTTAATTTCGCTTGTTCGATCGCCGCCGGTTGCACTTCTAAACCTATGGCTATTTTTACTTGTTTTGCCAGGGGTAAAGTAAAAGTACCAATTCCGCAGTAAGCGTCAACCAAAACCTCATTTCCCTGCAAATTCAATTCCCCTACGATCGCCTCTAACAAAGCTTCAGCAGCCTCTGTATTTACCTGGAAAAAAGTATCGGCTCTTAGCTGAAATTTCAAACCAGCAAAGCTTTCTCGCAGATAAGAACGACCAGCTATGCAGCGAGTTTCTGCACCAAAAATCACATTAGTTTGAGCGGGATTTATATTCAAACAAACACCTGCCAGTTGAGGATATTGTTTCAGCCACTCTGATGCTTGCTCTTCGATTCCCGGCAAGTCTCCAGTGCGAACTATTAAAGTTAGCAGCATCTCGCCAGTGCGCCGTCCGATCCGCAATGACAAGTGACGCAATTCTCCTGTATGTTTCTTTTCGTCATAGACTTGCCAATCCCGCCAGTGGATGTCTTCTTTGACTTCTTTTAACAAAGGATTGAGGCGCGGATCTTGCACCGGACACTGATTGAGATTGACTAATTTGTGGGTGCTTTTTTGATAGTAACCTGCTTGGACTTGACCTGTCGCAGATATTGCCACGGGATAAGTCGCTTTGTTGCGGTATCCCAAAAATTGGGAAAATCCCTCGATTTTTCCCGTTAAAATTTCATCAACTTGCGGATTGCTAAATCCGCCAATCCTTTCTAAGGCTTGAATGATTTGATTTTGCTTGGCTGCAAGCTGATATTGATAATCTACGTGCTGCCACTGACAGCCACCACACTTGTCGGCGACAATGCAGTTAGCTCGAATGCGGTGTTCGGAGGTTTCCAGAAGTGTGTCCAGCTTGCCTGTAGCATAGGTGGATTTGACTTGCACGAGGCGGACAAGGACTCGATCGCCCGTCACGGTATCGGGCACAAACACTACTAACTCACCAAAACGACCAACTCCGTCGCCGGTGTCACTCAAGTCGGTAATCTCTATCTCAATCAGTTGACCTTGCTGGCAAGGGTTTGCCAATTTCGTCGAGTTTGGGGTGGGGAATTTAGATTTGGTCACAAGTAGTCGTGGTAGGATTTATTATGGTAATGCAATATCGCTCTCTCTTTCCTGAGATAAGTCGTAGCGAAGCGGGGCGTAAGCCATCGCACTCAAGCTCAATTGCAGGCGGTCTTCCTGCTGCTGAACGTCTTGCTGCTAAAGCCAAGCTTCAACCCGGGAGTCAAGCCGGCCGCAAGTTGCCTCGATCCCGTCGGTGCGATCGGCTGTTGGGGCGATGTAGCAAAAACTCGTTAAACAGTCAAAGTGTCTGCCGACATCCAAACTCTCACTCGCAGTTTTTGAGTTTTTAGCGCAGTACCTTGGAACACAAGGAAACTGGCTTGAACATCAAGCATAACGCTTGGGGAGATTTACCCTCTACTTCTAGGATTGATAAATGTTAGGAGCAAGGCGAGTCTGCGAACCAAGAATCCCGTCGCCAACAGATGGGAATGTTTATTAATGTTATCCTCAAATTTGAATAACAATGAGCGTAGTTAGCCAATTAATTCTCCAAGCCGACGACGAACTTCGCTATCCCAGTACCGGCGAACTTCAAAGCATCAAAGATTTTTTTAAAACCGGAGAACAGCGGGTGCGTATTGCTACTGCGCTGTCTGACAGTGAGAAAAAAATTGTTGAAGAAGCTAGCAAAAAACTCTGGAAAAAACGACCTGATTTTATCTCTCCTGGGGGCAATGCTTACGGCCAGCGCGAACGGGCTTTGTGTCTGCGCGACTACGGCTGGTACTTGCGCCTGATTACCTACGGTATCTTGGCGGGTGACAAGGAGCCGATCGAAAGCATCGGTTTGATTGGCGTTCGGGAAATGTATAATTCTCTGGGCGTTCCTGTTCCTGGCATGGTCGAAGCTATCCGCTGTTTGAAGGAAGCTTCTTTGGCTTTGCTCAATCAGGATGATGCTAAGGAAGCAGCTCCTTATTTTGATTATATCGCTCAGGCAATGTCTTAATTGCTTTGGTGATTGCTTTGAGGGATGTGGCGGAGCATTCGCGGGTGATTTTTGGGGTGATTTTATCTCGCAATTGCTCGCAAATGTTTCGCTTCTGTTTTTGACAGTTGACAGTTGACAGTTGACAGTTGACAGTTGACAGTTGACAGTTGACAGAATCAAAGGCAAGGGTTTTAGCAATTAACAGCGTCCTCACTGTCGGGCGCGGTTGCTAGTGTTAGGAAATCTGCTTGATTTCTGCTAGGAAGCAATGCAGTTTGAGCTTTCCCAGATTTCGAGAATGTCTTGTCTTTCAATGCACATTTGAAGGAAAAAGTCAAGGGTTTTTGGGAGATATTGTTTTTTGAATTTCCGGCTGTCGTAGTGAATGGATGTTTTGAGCTGCGAGAGTTCTCCAAGGGTGGGGCAGGTTTGGATATGATGGGCGATCGCATTTTGCCATTCTTCCAACTTGCGGTAGCTGACAAACAGGCCGCCTCTATCCCGATGGTGGACGAAAACCACGAAAGCCCAAGATTCGACTCGCTTAATCAGGTTTTGGCTGATTTTGAGCAGTTGGGCGATCGACCTGACGGTGATGCGGAGCTTTTTCGAGGGTTGGATGCGGCGAAACAGTGCTGTCATGGCTGTATACTCAGGGCTTGAGAGGCAAGTTCTGTTTAGAGTCAATTACATATTACTATATCAAATTCTTATTGCACTTGTGCAATAAAGATTAATTTAAACTTCTTAAGCTCAGATGTTGCTCGTGAACCCTCAATCATTGATGCTGTGCTAGTTTGAGAGTTAACGTAGGTGGGAAAAATGTCAGGACTCTCTAACAAAGCTGTGGTAGACAAAGAGCAGGAATTGCGTCCCGTTCGCTTCACGGAAACGGGGCGGATGCGTTTGGGGAAGATTTTAAAAGCAGCAAGACAGACAACAGGCTGGTCTGTCAGCGAAACAGAGTTCAAAACAAAGGGATATGAAGAGGCGCTGTTCACAGCTACAAATCAACCCGTACCCAAAGATGTGGGTATCAGTGCCGCAACAGTCAACCGTTACGAACGTGGGAAGCTAGATAATTTGGATTGGCGATCGCTCTCTCTGTTATGCTTTGTCCTCAAGCCGATCGATCCGGTGACTGGGGAAGCCCTGGAACCGACAAATGCGCTTTATATCGCCTGCGAACATCCGCCGTACAATGACGCGAAGCTTTACGATTAGTTGAACGCTGACATCTGAAGTGATGCAACCAAATTCTTGAGATTGGGAGTTTTGAACCGCAGATATTAGCGGATGAACACAGATGAACGCTGATGTCATTTTATCTGTGTTTATCTGCGGTGATTGATTACCAGAAAGAATTGCTTTAAAGCCCCAAGCCTGATCGGGAGAAATTAAAAGAAGACTATTCATTACTCCAATCCTCTTCCTTCCAGGTAGAGGTAGCTATCAACTATCAACTATCAACTGTCAACTGTCAACTGTCAACTGTCAACTGTCAACTGAACGATCGCTCTTTTGTTTAGCTATTAAAGCTTTAGCTTGCTGCCACAGAGATTCTAGCTCTTCTGGGGCATAATCTGATAAAGGTCGATCGCACGCAGCCTCTACCTTCGCAAACCGCTGCACGAAGCGATCGTTTGTTCCCTGCAAAGCAGCCGACGGATCTAAATCGTACCAGCGAGCTAATTGAATCAACACAAACATAATATCTCCCAGTTCCGACTCCTGCGCTGCCCGATCTTCGTGTTTGAGAGCGTGTTCAAATTCTGCCAATTCTTCGTGAAATTTATCCCAAACACCCTCTACACTGTCCCAATCAAAACTCACTTCCGCAGCTTTTTGAGAGATTTTTATCCCGGCGGTAATCGGCGGCAAAGTGCTGGCATAACGGCTCATTTTCGAGGCTAAAGTTGCCGGCTTTTCCGAAGTTGTGCCTTTTTCTGCTGCTTTGATTTTTTCCCAGTTTTCGTTGACTTCATCGACGCTGTTGAGTTCGACATCGCCGAAGACGTGGGGATGTCGCCGAATTAGTTTTTCTGTAATGCCCGCAGCTATTTCGGCGAAGGTAAACTGATTGGATTCGCTGGCAATTTGAGCTTGCAGAATTACCTGTAACAGTAAGTCGCCCAATTCTTCGACGATCGCATCTTTATCTCCTTTGCGAATCGCGTCGGCGGTTTCATAAGCTTCTTCGATGATGTGGGGAATTAGAGTTTGGGGAGTTTGGGCTAAATCCCAAGGACATCCGCCGTCTGGCGATCGCAATGAGGCCACAACTTCTATCAGTTCTTCGAGTGCTGTGAGCGATCGACTTTCAGAATTAGACATAATAATTTACCTTTTAGATTTGCTGGAAGTGCGGCGGGGAGGTTGGCGTTTGCGCCTCTTAATTGTGCCAGGAGGCCGCAACCCGCTCAATCCTTTCTTTTTGAATTTTTTGTAAGCCGAGCCGCCCCAATCGCTCAGATAGTGGCTCATAGCGCCGAATTCTAAGCCGACGTACACAGCTAAAAATTCGAGGGGGTGTTTACAGAGCGAGCGCCAACAACCTAAAACCACATCCTCCCAAGTCCACCCAGGGGGGCCAATTTTTTCGGCAATTACCAATCCCAGTATCCCAAAAACCGCGATCCAGGTAGTCAGGTACAAGATTCGCAAAGCAGTGCCAATTAGAGGGCCGTGGGAAAGCAAAGAGCGGTGGCGCAGGTTTTTTTGGTATGGGAGCCAAATCAGTTTGAACCATCCCCAGCGCTGATACTGGCAGGAGTAGATATCCAAGTCGGGGCCAAACATCAGCCCGCCGAATAAGAAACTGCCGGAAACGAGCAAAGTCAGGTTGCTGCTGCTCGTCTGGCCAAAGGTGAGGGCGGCCACAGCGGGCAAACTCCACAGGGTTATTCGATCGTGGGTGCGGCCAGAGGGCATTTAAAGTTTAGGATTTTTTTTACTTGATCTTTCTGAGTTACTGTGATATGATAAATCCCTGTGAGTGCAATTGGGTGATTAGCTCAGTGGTAGAGCGCCTGCTTTACACGCAGGATGCCGTAGGTTCAAATCCTACATTACCCATCCGATAACTCAATATCAACAGTTTCAGCCGTTTTTAGCCTTCAAGCCGAGAACGGCTTTAACTGTTGCTGTTGACGGTTGACTTTTGAATTGGGCGACGACTAAATTTAACATTTTGCGGCGGATATCCCACAAGTAGGCACCCAATGCTGGAAAATTAATTGATTGATTTTCTTTTTTAGAATCCTGATATATGAAGCCTAAAATAACCAGCCCGATCGCGTGGCAGCAAGCTGAACTGCTCATGCAGCCAGCGATGATCCGAGTGATCGACAACATCCGCAAACAATTAGAGGAGTCTGTCTGGACGGGCACTTATCAAGAAGTGCAGATTCCGATTCCCGGTTATCAACTAATTTTAGAGCATCAAGGCGAGCAAAGATGCGTCGATATTTGGGAACTTTGCTATCGAGTCTGCTTTGTCAACTACCAGCCCGCCCACACTCAACTGCAAAGTCAGGAAGTCGTAATTGATACTAGCTTGATTGAGGATGACACTGGTGATGTAGATTGGAATCGTCTTGATGCTAAAGCCAGCAAATTAATACAAGAAATATTCGCGGATTTGGGCAAATAGTCAGTTGTCAGTTGTCAGTTGTCAGTTGTCAGTTGACAGTTGTCAGTTGTTAGTTGACAGTTGACTGTGAACTGATGACAGTTGACAGTTGACAGTTGTCAGTTGTTAGTTGACAGTTGACAGTTGTCAGTGGTGAGCTTTCCAGCCAACAGCCAACAGTTAACAGTCAACAGTCATCAGTTAGTTAACAGTCAACAGTCATCAGTTCACAGTCATCAGTTCACAGTCAACAAAATCTTATGATTCAAGAATTGCACGACATTCAAGCAGCCGCTGGTGCTACTTTTGTAGAGTTAACAACCAAAGAAATTGTGCCAGTCAGTTTTGGTAACGACGCAGAAGCGATCGCAGCAACTAAAAAAGGTGCGGCTTTGTACGATCGCACTCACTGGGGACGCATTCAAATCTCAGACAGCGATCGCCTGCGGTTCTTGCACAATCAAAGTACCAATAACTTCAATATACTCAAACCCGGTCAAGGTTGCGATACCGTTTTCGTCACATCCACCGCCCGGACGATCGATCTCGCCACCGCTTACGCTACAGAAGATGCCGTACTGCTGTTAGTTTCGCCCAACCGCCGCCGACAATTGCTGGAATTGCTCGATCGCTATATTTTCCCAATGGATCGCGTCGAGTTAACAGATTTAACCGATACAACTGTTGCTTTCAGTCTCCTCGGCCCGGAAAGCACTCAACTACTAGAAAAAATCGGAGTTACCGAACTGGAAAATCAACCTTACGCTACTCACAAATTGATAAAACCCCCCTCTCTTTCCCCCCTTTACCAAGGGGGGGATGAAGGGGGGGTTCGAGTTGCGGTTGGTAGCGGTTTAGCAACTCCCGGATACACGTTAATTGCACAAGCAAGCGATGCAGCTAATGTGTGGAATGAATTAGTCAAAGCAGGGGCTGTCCCGATGGGCGATCGAGTTTGGGAACAATTGCGAATTGAACAAGGACGCCCCGCCCCAGATTTTGAACTAACAGACGATTACAATCCCCTAGAAGCCCGTCTTTTACATACAATTACCTACGACAAAGGCTGCTACATCGGTCAAGAAACAATTGCCCGGTTGAACACCTATCAAGGAGTAAAACAGCAACTTTGGGGCGTGCAGTTGAGCGGTGCGGTTGAACCCGGAACTGCGGTCACTATCGGAGAGGAAAAAGTCGGCAAACTCACCAGTTTTACGGAAACTGAATCTGGATTCTTTGGCCTTGCTTACATCCGCACAAAAGCGGGTGGCGAAGGACTGAAAGTGCAGGTAGGAGAAATTTCCGGGGAAGTAGTAAACTTGCCTTTTTTAAGTTGCTAAGTTTTGGTTTGTAGTGATGACTTTATTAGATTTCTTGCAAAAATAACTAGGACGGACTCTCCGGCCCATCCCACATTTTTTTTTCTTGTGGAACGGGCCGGAGAGCCCGTTCCAGAATTTGATTAAAAGGATTTTTGCAAGAGGTTTATTCCTCATAATTTTATGATGATTGAAATCATCACTACGAACTTATAGGGAGTCTTGTACTGAACATCATAAGCTATAGCAATCCTAAATCATTTGTGAATTTCTTAGGATCGCAAATTAAATCACTTACAATTTTAATTTGTATTGTGGGATGGGCGTCCCGCCCGTCCAAAAAGGGCGGGCGGGACACCCCACTTTCCTTGTTATTGTATGTCCGAATAAAGAAACGAAGCAATCGCAAACCTCGGCGATTGCTTGCCTTCGGATCGCAATGACCGAAATAGGTTTCAACTTAGATGTTGCACCATTCTCAATCAGTTTTTTATGAACAGGCAAGATGCCTGTTCCACAAAGAGTAAATTTTCTTGTGTAACAGGCATCTTGCCTGTTCTTGAGAAGGGTGCAAAATGTGAGTTTCAACCCAACCTGCTACTATTTCGCGGATTTCTGCGCCTTGTTTTCCGGTTCGACAGATTGCAAAGCTTCGTCGAGAATTGCCCGCGCCACCTCAGCTTTGCCCCTAGCATCCCGATAGCGGACGTTAGCTTGAGCGAAGTTTTTCAGAATTTTAAAACCGTCTTTGAGACTGGCAATTTCCTCGGCCGTCACAGCCTCATCTGTAAACAAAATGTCGATCGCGGCCCGGATTTTGAGTGCTTCTTCGCGGGATTCCATGACTTTCAATTTGAGACTTGCCAAATTGCTCAAAATCTGTACGGCTTCAGTAATCGCATCCTCGCCGTCAGACGCAGCATCTTCGATATCCTTAACTTCAACAAACTGCTTGGGCCCAAATCCCTCCACTAGTTCCGTAGGCAGCTTGCCCTCATCCATGAGTTCCATCAGCCGATCCATCGCTTCTTCGCGGGCTTTGGCTGAATCTTTCCCTTTGACAGTTAAAATAATTTCGGGGCTTTGAGGAAGTGTATAGCGAACCATATTTTGACAGCCTGTGCGCGAAAACAATTGAATGATATTTTATCTTTATTCGATCGCCAGTTGCAGCTATCAATCCGCTCGATTACCAACCGCTTGGCAAAACTTGACACATATACACTCAAAAGGAACCCTCGACAATGAAAGATAAATTTCTTAACTTTCTCAACTTGATTTTAGTAGCTGATGTATTTTTCGTCTTTGCCAGTTTTGCGTGGTTTGCGATCGCAGTAGCGGGTCGATCGACCGGGGTGAATCTCGGTTTTGATTTGTGGTACAGTCTGTGGCAGCCCGTATTTAATCCCGCTCTCGGAATTCTTATGGGCGGTGCTATTCTCAGCGGTATAATTAACCAAGTTTCAAAACGCCTCAATCCCAAGTAAAATTGATGTTTTGTTGGAGACGGTGATTTGGGACGCTACGAAAGTTGGCGATCGAATTTGTGGGGTGCGTCAGGGATGAGCCGCTCAATTAGGTCGAAAAGAAGGATTGGACGATCGGATCTAAAAATATCAACCATGTTCTGAGTAACAAAAGTTGGGCATTAAATTATGGGAGAACAAAAATGTATCGGTATCCTCACCAGCGGAGGTGACTGTGCAGGCTTAAACGCTGTCATTCGAGCCGTTGTCTACCGCGCAACGGGAACTTACAATTGGAAAGTGATGGGCATTCGTCAAGCCACAAAAGGATTGATGAGTCGTCCCCCTGAAGCAATTCCCTTGAATATAGAGAAAGTAGACTCCTGGCTGACCATTGGCGGTACGATGCTAGGCACTACAAATGAGGGCAACCCTTTTGCTTTCCCGATGTCTGATGGAACTCTGCGCGATCGTTCTGATGATATTATCGAAGGCTATCACAAACTAGGTTTGGATGCCTTAATTGGCATTGGTGGCGATGGCAGTCTCGCCATTCTCAGGAAGATTGCTAAACAAGGCAATTTGAATTTAGTTGCTATTCCTAAAACTATTGATAATGATGTCGGAGTTACCGAGCGTTCTATCGGTTTTGATACTGCTGTCAATATTGCCACTGAAGCACTAGATCG
This sequence comes from Microcoleus sp. A003_D6, assembly GCF_036702825.1. NCBI lineage: Bacteria > Bacillati > Cyanobacteriota > Cyanophyceae > Oscillatoriales > Microcoleaceae > Microcoleus > Microcoleus sp. A003_D6. Next base: position 68,833 of record NZ_JAUBWA010000011.1, read on the forward strand.
CTTGCATTTTACTGCGGCAAGTCACAGCCGCGTCATGATTGTTGAAGTCATGGGACGCGATGCCGGACATATTGCGATCAGTGCCGGAATTTCTGGGGGAGCTGATATAATTCTGATTCCCGAAATTCCTTACAAAATTTCCCAAATTTGTGCCAAAATCCGAGAACGCCAAGAACGGGGAAAAACCTACTGTTTAATTGTAGTAGCGGAGGCGGTTCGCACAGAAGCAGGCGAATTAGTAATGCACACAAATCGCTTAGGTCAAAGTCGATTAGGCGGAATTGGTCAGTATTTAGCTGATACAATTTCTGAGTGTAGCGGTGCAGAAACCCGCGTCACCGTTTTGGGACACACTCAACGCGGGGGAACACCTTCTTCGCTAGAAAGATTAATTGCTTCTGCTTTTGGCATCGCAGCAGTTGATTTAATTGCCGAAGAGAAATACGACTGCATGGTATCTTGGCAAAAGCGGGAAGTTGTGAGCGTTCCACTCGAAGATGCGATCGCCAAATACAGACCCGTAGACTTCAACGGTACTCTGGTTAAAACGGCCCGCGGTTTGGGAATTTGCTTGGGAGATTAGACAATTATTCGTCCTAGTTCTCAAAGATTGACAAAAATCAAGAAACCGGGTTTTTTCGCGATAGAGGGTTTTTGGCTAGTATTTAGTTAAAAACCCGGTTTCTTGTCCCATAATTTTCACTTTCCCATCAAAAAATCATCGGCGTTTATTTGTGTCGATCGACTTGACATCTGCGATCGAGCGATCGATCCTGTGATTTATGCAGAAAGTAGATTTGGCACTCGTCCAAAAACTTGAGGGTGTAATCCGCACGGGTAGCCCGCCTGCCAGTTTCGATATCGCAGGGGTACGATGGAATATAGGGAAAAAGACCAAGCCCGGTAAGGTTAAGCTTGGCAATAATACCCACAGGAAGGGAAAAATGACACTTAACTTGCGGCGACCGATTTTGATAGGCGGAATAGGACTTTCAGCAGCGCTGTGGCTGCTGGAAACTCTACAGCATTCGGGTTCAGAAATGGGCGAAACGGCACTCATCGGCTTGGCGGCCGCTGGTGCGGGCTATTGGTGGTGGAAGCAACAATCCCCCAAACTCGAACTCGCACTCCCGGAACCCCTGGCCAACAGGGAAGCAGCCGAAAAAGCGATCGCCACTGCCTCCGCAGTCATTAATTTGCTAGCTCAGGAATCTCAAAACTCGGCAAATCCGGCTCATCTAACGGCAAAGCTCGATCGGCTCAAAACCGAATTAGACAGACAAGATTTGCGGATTACCGTAACTGGCGGCAAAGCTGTCGGCAAAACTGCCTTAATTCAAGTTTTAAATTCTAATTGGGCATCTCAACACCCGCAAAAGCTGAGTTTTCCAGAAACTGCACCGCTGTTTGCTAATACAAATGCCGATGCCAAAATCGGCGGTGATTTAGTGCTGTTTGTGACAGCGGGCGATATCACAGATTCCGAATTTAAAACATTATCTCAGCTAGCGTCCGCAGGTCAGCGCGTGCTGCTAGTCTGGAACAAACTAGATCAATATTTGCCCGAACAGCAGTCGCAGGTTTTGCACTCTTTGCAGCAGAAAATGCAAGGAATATTGGGGACAGAAGATATAATTGCGATCGCAGCTTCTCCCAATTCTATTAAAGTGCGGCAGCACCAAGCAGACGGCACTGTTAAAGAACGGATCGAAAATCAAGTCTCTCAACTCGAACCGCTGACAGCAAGATTGACTAAAATCTTAACTGAAGAACGGCAACAGTTGGTCTGGGCGAGTGCAGTGCGCGAAGCTGCAAGTATCAAGTTAGAGGCAAAAACCTTCTTAAATGCAGTCAGGCGCGATCGGGCAATTCCCATTATCGAACAATATCAGTACATCGCCGCCGCCGCCGTGTTTGCTAACCCGGTTCCCGCTTTAGACTTGCTAGCAACAACCGCCATCAGCACCCAACTCGTCATCGACCTCGGCGCTATTTACCAGCAAAAGTTTTCCTTAGACCAAGCTAAAACAGTAGCGGGAACTTTAGCCAGCCAAATGTTCAAACTGGGATTAGTAGAACTGTCTACCCAAACTATTACTGGACTGCTGAAAACCAATGCCGTCACCTATGCAGCAGGAGGCGCGGTACAGGGAATTAGTGCAGCATATTTTACCAGAATAGCGGGACTGAGTTTGATTGAATATTTCCAAAGTCAAGAACTGGAAAATGCTAAAGGCATATTCAATCTTACGGAACTGACGAAAACTTTGCAAGCAGTATTTACGCAAAATCAGCAAGTTTCCTTTTTGCAAGGTTTCATCAATCAAGTGGCGAGTCGCCTTTCACCTCAAATGTCTCAGTCCGAGGCTGTTAATTCAGCCAATTAAGTAAAATAAAGGAACAGGCAAGATGCCTGTTCCACAAGACAGTTTTTTTGTTGTGGAACAGGCATCTTGCCTGTTCCCCGGCAGAGCCGGGAAACCAGTTAATATTTTCCTTGGTCAATTAAGTAAAATAAAGGAACAGGCAAGATGCCTGTTCCACAAGACAGTTTTTTTGTTGTGGAACAGGCATCTTGCCTGTTCCCCGGCAGAGCCGGGAAACCAGTTAATATTTTCCTTGGTCAATTAAGTAAAATAAAGGAACAGGCAAGATGCCTGTTCCACCAAGATTTGTTATTGTGGAACGAACAGGCAAGATGCCTGTTCCACAATAATTTTTTGTTATTGTGGAACGGGCCGGAGAGCCCGTTCAATATTTTGTGGACAACTCACAACTAAAAAATTATAAATTTATGAAAAATTGTATTAAAATAAGAAATAGGATTTATAATTCGACTCTAAATTATACCTGCTTAAAAAAGCCGATCGCCAATGGCTGACAATTCTATTCAAGAAAATCGCTTATCCCTAGCCCGCGCCAGTTTGCGCCAAACCCTGGCGCGGTATTCCCACCTGCGCCAAGGCAAAAAAAACTCGGACAATACAGAATTAGAAGCGGCGCTGCAAAATCAGTTAGATATCCTAACCTCCACCTCGGAAAAACTCGACCACAACGTCATTCGCATTGCTACTTTCGGCCTAGTCAGCCGCGGCAAATCAGCCGTATTAAACGCGCTTTTAGGTCAAAAAATTCTGCAAACCGGCCCTCTCAACGGCGTGACTCAGTGGCCGCGTTCCGTGCGGTGGACAATTCCTTATCTTCCCGTCGCAGAAGACAGAGAAAAAATCCAAGTAGAATTAATTGATACTCCCGGACTTGATGAAGTTGGCGGCGAAGTGCGCGGCGAAATGGCGAAACAAGTAACTCGCCAATCTGACTTAATTCTATTTGTCGTTGCAGGCGATATCACTCGCACTGAATATCAAGCACTGTGCGAATTGCAAACAGCTCAAAAACCGCTGATTTTAGTTTTTAATAAAATTGACCTTTATCCAGAATTAGACCGAAAAGCTATTTACCAAAGTTTGCAAGCGCTGGGAAATTCCGAACAGTTAGCAGCCGATTCGGTAACAGATGCAACCGATAGCGAAAATTTGTCCGATCGCCCAAACAACCCATCTCATAAATCTACTGCAAAATCACCCGCTAAAACTGCCAAATCCTTAGAAATAGTCATGGTAGCCGCCGAACCCGCGCCGGTGCAAATACGGGTGGAATGGTCAGACGGAAGAATAACTAACGAATGGGAGTCGCCGCCCGCCCAGATAGACGAACTAAAACACACAATTTTGACAATTCTTAACAGAGAAGGTCGATCGCTCCTCGCTCTCAATGCTTTAGTTGAAGCTAGAGATGCCGAAGCAAACATAGCCCGTCAAGTTCTCAAATTGCGGCAAGCAGAAGCCGAAGATTTAATCTGGCAATTTGCGAAATATAAAGCTTTGGCTGTGGGTTTAAATCCGGTTGCTTTCTTGGATGTAATGGGAGCAACTGTCGCAGATTTAGCCTTAATTCGCTCTTTATCCAGACTTTACGGTTTACCCATGACTGGTTACGAAGCCGGGAAACTTTGGCAGACTATTTTCTCCAGTGCTGGCGGCGTACTTTTGGGAGAATTGGGTAGCAGTTTTCTGTTAGGATTTGGCAAAAGTGCGGCCGTTGCGGCCCCGCAAATCGGCTTTTCTACTTTTGCCGGAGTCGCAGTCACTCAAGCTAGTTTAGCAGCTTACGGAACCTACGCTGTCGGCCGCGCCGCCCAAGTTTATTTAGAAAAAGGCTGCACCTGGGGCCCCCTGGGACAAGATACGGTAATTCAAGAAATTCTCGCCACCATCGAGCGCAATACAATTATCGATCGCTTGCAGCAAGAGTTTAAAATATGACACAAACAACAGCGGTTGACCAGATCGTCTAATATCTGGTTAAATCTATACATACCTTATTTTTAGCCTAAATGTATAGATTAGAAGACTTATTGCCCATTGGAGAGGCAGCAATGCTTAGAGGCGTAAGTGTTGAAACCCTTCGGAGATGGGAAAAGAAAGGGAAAATCGTTGCGGTAAGGACTGAAGGAAGCCACAGACGGTATAAGGTCGCAGACTTGTTGAAAGTTGACAACCCCGAACTAAGACACACCGTTGTTTATGGACGGGTTAGCTCTCCTGACAAAAAAGAAGATTTAGCGCGTCAAATTGGGATTTTAGAGCTGTACTGTCAAAAACATGAGTGGAACGCTCCCTATGTCATTAAGGATATTGGGTCAGGACTGAATTATCGCAAACGCGGTTTATTGAAGTTAATCGATCTACTTCAACGCAATGAAGTTGAACGACTGATCATCACTGATAAAGATCGGCTTCTTCGTTTTGGCTCGGAGCTAATTTTTGCCCTATGCGAAAACAATGGGGCAGAAGTCATCATTCTCAATAAGCCGATTGCCCTAGAACCAGAGCAGGAGCTTGTAGAAGACGTTTTGTCTGTGATCGCGGTAATGTCCGCTCGGATGTACGGAAAACGCTCAAAGCGCAACCTGAAAGCAATGCAAGCGCTGCACGAATGTGCCGAGAAGATGCTCGATGTGGAGACTTGACATCCTGAATCTATGCAATATAATTAAAGTGTAGATTATGGTAATTAATCGTGGCACGTAAACAGCAAAGTACCACAGAAGAAGTCTTTACACAGGTCATCCCTGTGGTATTTTGCTCGAACGTGACACAGGTTAACCGAATCATGCACCTATGCGGTATTCCCAGAAGCTTGACTTACAACAAGCTAGGATCGTTACAGGGATGGGGCGTGTCTTGGATGAGCGCAGATCCTATAGTTAGAACAATCCTTCATCCTCAAGATATTCAGCTACCTGGGAAGCTCTGGGAATGGGCAGTTAATGACACTATGAAGGCGATTATTGCTCAACAATTCGCGGCAAAAGCATTTATTGTCAAGGCTATCTATCAACGCACTAAGGACGAAACTGAGCAAAAGCGGTTATTCGGTCTCATGCACAATAACCCCACATCTGACCCGTGGCTGCATCGTGTCATTCGTAAGCAGTATCAGCGCGGTCATACTTTTGTCCGCAATCAAATTGTTTACCAAGGTGCTGGATACTCGGTCAAGAGATTGTCTCGAAGTACGTTACAGATTGACGTTCAAGGAATTGAGAAAGGGAAACGAATCATACTCAAGGCTCGATGTCGTCATGTGATAGCAGGTCAAATCCGACTCATTCGCAATGAGTTGGGCAACCTTGAAATTCATACCATCCGTCGTCGTGTCATCCCCAAAGTAGCGAAGTCCATTACGACTCAAGTCGGCATTGACAAGGGATATACCGAAGCATTCTTCACATCCAATGGGGATGAGATTGCAACAGGGTTAGGGAAACTCATGACTGCAAAGACTGCGCGTATCACCCGCACCAATCGAAATCGTTATCGGTTGCGTAGTCATGCCCAAAACAATCCAGAAAAGGCTGCGACCATTCTCAAAAATAACTTGGGTTATCAGGTAAAGTCCAAACGACTTAAGGCAGAAAAAGCCACCATACAGAATTTTATTCGCAGAGATTTAGCGCGAGTCATCACTTCACCGACTCGCATCTTTGCGGAAGACCTCACCCAACCCATCAAGAACAAGTATGAGTCTAAGGCGCTGAACAGAAAGCTTGCATCTTGGATGAAGGGTGAACTACAGGCTTCCTTGGAGTCCATCTCCAAGAAGACGGGTTCGGTTTTGTCAACCGTCAATCCGGCGTACACATCGCAACTGGATTCTTTGACCGGAACGTTATTGGGTTCGCGGAAAGGGGATCGGTTTACCAGCTTTACTGGGGTTGTGGAACAAAGCGACATAAATGCTGCACAGAACATTCTGCATCGCGGCTCTGATACTGAGATTACTCGGTGGATGAAATATGCAGAAGTCCGCAGAACGTTAATCCGGAGGACTGTTCGATATCTCGCTTCAATTGGAACAACCGTGCAAATGGCACTGGATTTGGGGTGGCTTCACTCTAAGTTTAAGACGGAGGCATTAAGTTGTGAAGCTGAGTGTTCCCCTTCAGGGGTTGAAGGGACGGTTAAGCCTTGTGATGGGAGGGTTCCCCAGACTCGAAAACGCGCCAAAAAACCGCGACCACGACAAGAGAAACCAGCAATATTAGACACTTTTATTCAGCTCTCGCTTTTTGCTGAGATTTGAGTAGATTTAGTTCACCCCATTACTGAAATCATTCAAACTTTAGCAGATGTTGAATCTCGATTCAATATTACGCGAACTGAATCGGAGGGATTTTTCCCAGAATGGCATGAAGATTTACCCGAAATTACAGAAGTCGATAAAGCCGCTCTCAATTTAATTCGGTGGCGATATCTTTATCATTTAAATGATGGAAGCCTTACAGAAGGAACCGTTACGCTCATCATGGGTTCGTCTCTATTGGAACGAGCGGGTTTTTACGATCCACCTTTTAAAATGATGGCTGAAAAATCTGTACAAATTGTTTTAGATGACGAGGATGATGAAGTAGAAACTCTCAAGGGACGGATTGATGTTTTAGTGATGCAAAATCAGTTTTGGGTGACACTCTTAGAGTCGAAGCGCACCACCATTTCAGTAATGTCTGCACTTCCCCAAACACTAGCATACATGACAGCCAATCCCCGCAAGGATAGACCGAGTTTTGCTGTGATGACAAATGGCAGTGAAATTGTATTCGTCAAGCTAGACTTTGAGAATTCACCTAAATATGACTTATCAAGAATATTTTCACCGGTTCCCTTAATTAATGAACTTTATACGGTTCTTCAAGTCTTGAGAAAAATTGGTCAACTGATTGTTCAGCTAAACTAAGAGGGCTGAAGCCCAACTACGTACCTCATCTTTCTGAGAACTGCTATTCTAAAATCTAAAATCTAAAATCTAAAATCGTATTACCGTCTCGCGATTCTAATACCTTCTCTAAAATGCGCGATCGTCGCAATTACCGCTATAGAAAAATAAAATATTCTAATCAGCCAAAAACAAACCCGCATTGACCAAGAAACAATAGTCGGAGCAATACCTGTGAACTGTACAAATCTGGAATTAACTCTTTTTTCAAAGCTGTCGAGGTCTTTCATCTCCGATTGTTTCGTCGGAATAACCGGAAACTGACCAGTATATACGTAATAACCGATAAAACCAGGCAATCCTACTTTTCTATTCAAAAATGAGTTAGTTAAGGTTGCAGTTTGCTGAGGCGATAAATTATCCGATTCTTCCACTTTTTCCAGCCAAGAATTATATCGAATAGCTGGCGTAATCATGAAAACTAAGGGAACTATAACTATCAACAAAGCTGCACTAATTTTGCGACCGTATTTAGGGTGTAGAAGATTTGTCGCCACACCCACTCCCATACCGATAAAAGCAAATACCAATATATTTAACAGTTCAATAATTTCGATGCCTCTCAACAAATCGCCGATAATCAGAATTGTATATAATAATTTGTCTGCCAGTAGCAAAGCTGCCCATTTGATGACAATTGAAACGCCTACAATAGTAGCTACAATCGCCACATACCCGATGGCACCTAGAACGTACAGTAAAATAGAACCGACTTGTTTTAATGATTGCATGGAATTATTCACTCTTGTGAAAGTTGAGGATTCCGATTGACAAAACAACTTGAAATTTTAGATTAATCGGGAGTTCCAAATTTGACTTTTAAAATTGATTAGCTTGAGATACTGAAATCCATCTAAAATCTACAATCTACAATCTACAATCGATCGACAAGTTCGCGCGCGGCCGCTTTGGTGACTTGTGCGATCCGTTCCTTCACAACACCCTCTTCGTTAGCGCAGCCCTCGAAGAGGATCGCCCTCGGCTCTGGTTCTTGTTCGCGATCGATCCCCAACCATAAAAGATACTCGATATTACCGGCCGGGCCAAGTAAAGGCGACCACGTTAAGCCCCTTTCCTGCCATCCTAAAGCTGTGGCTGCCTTCCACACTTGAAAAATCGCATCAGCTTGAGTGGCTGAGTCTCGCACTACGCCTTTTTTCCCGACTCTCTCGCGCCCTACCTCAAACTGCGGCTTTACCAGCAACACCGCTTCCTTGGGTGGTGCCAACAATTCCCACAGCGCGGGTAAAATCTTATCCAGGGAAATAAACGACACATCTACTACCGCCAAATCTGCTCGCCCAGAGTCGCCGTAAAGCTCAGCAGCAGTCATGTACCGCAAATTGGTGCGTTCTTTCAAAATTACCCTCGGATCGTTCCTCAAGCCCCAATCTGCTTGACCGTAGCCAACATCTATGCCGTACACTAGGGCTGCGCCGGCTTGCAGCAGACAGTCGGTAAAACCGCCTGTGGAGATGCCGCCGTCGAGACAAATTCTGCCTGCAACGGGAATCGCAAAAACTTCTAAAGCTTTGGCTAATTTGTCGCCGCCTCTAGAAACATAGCGCGATCGCTCTTTAATCTGAATTTTTGCTGCAATATCTACCTCAGTGCCCGGTTTGTCAACTACCTGCTGGTTGATAGAGACTTTCCCAGTCCGAATCAAGGCCTGAGCTTGCTGTCTGGAACTGCACAAATCTAGGCTGACCAATAAAGTGTCTAGTCGCTGTTTAGCCAAGGTTTTTAATATCTGTACGGATAGGGTTTAGGACAGTACAAGATTAGCACTTACGCACAAACCCGACTGCGAATTTTTGGCGATTATTTTGGTTTTTCGACCGTCGCGGGCCGATCGCCCCCACCTCAGATTATGTGACTGAGATCGCTCTGATTGTGTAGTTTTATCACAGATAAACATCAGTAGAATCACACAAAAACTTTGGCGAGTAGCGGATGATTTAGATGCAGCTAAAAGCGCTACAAATACCATCAGGGCGATCGACAATGAAAACAATTAACTTTCCTATCAGAAATCCGGGCCGTTGTCAAGAAAATCCCCTCGCCTTCGTCAGCGGTGAAATCATCCACATTCTTTACCCCAACGGGGAAGTAGAAGCAGCAACCGCCGAACAAGTCGATCGCCGCCAAACCAAAAGTCCCCTGGACAAATGCCTAGTATGGGGATGTGTTGGCGATTTTTAACCCATAAAAAAAGATCGCTTGGAGGCTGTGATGCCAAAAAGAGCGATCGATTCAACTGCTGCTAACTGCAAGCGAGAAGTGCAATTTGCTGCTAAAAGAACTAGCAAATTGACTTAAATATCTTGTTCGCTCAATTCGCGAATCAAGTAATCAAAAGGCTGCTCCAAAAAAGGCCCCACAGACAAGCCAGCAGCTTGCACTTGAGCTTTAACCATCTCCTTCATAATGCCGATCCCCATCACCGTCGGGCCAATGGGAACGCTGAGAGAATTGTAAGTTTCGCGCAAACCTTGCAGCACGCGCTCGTCGAGCACATCCGTACTTCCAGCCACTAGGGCGTAAGTAGCATAGCGCAAGTAGTAGTCCATATCCCGCAGACAAGCCGCGTAGCGGCGAGTCGTGTAGGCATTTCCGCCCGGACGGATCAATTCAGGCTGTTCGGCAAATAGCTGAATACCAGCTTGCTTGACAATTGACGCAGCATTGCTGTTAATCGCCGCCGCCGCCTGTACCCGTGCCGTACCCGTTGCAAAATAAGATTTCAACCGATCGATACCATCTCGGTCTAAATACCTACCAGCAACATCATAATTTTCAATCAGGCTCGTCACTGCATCGCGCATAAGTTTCTCTCCCAAAAATCTTTATCAATACTTTGCTATCTGAGACAGACCGCCTATTGTAGACTACTACAAATCGGCGTTTGATTAAGATTTGAGATAGGATTTTCTGACTACCGGTTAATCCCCGGCAGAAAAACCCCAATTCTGGCAAATGCCTTGCATCTTTTGCCGAAAGTATCGACAGGGCAAGAGTTGGGAACTGTTGGGCCACACAGGGCAGCAAGTTTCAAACTTTTGTAGCAAAAGATACAAAATGCGAGGTAATGAATGCTTATCATCGCCCAAATAGTCTGAAATCTGCGATCGCCAAGAAACAACCAATATCAGGAGTAAGTCATGTTCCAGACACCCCAAGAAGCCTTAAACTACATAAAAGAAAATAAGATCCTGATCGTTGACCTCAAATTCATCGATATGCCGGGGATCTGGCAACACCTTTCCCTGTACCACGACCAAATCGACGAAACCGCATTCACAGACGGCGTACCCTTCGACGGTTCCAGCATTCGGGGCTGGAAAGCCATCAACGAATCAGATATGACCATGGTCATCGATCCTACCACCGCCTGGATCGACCCGTTCATGGCAGAACCTACCATCAGCTTCATTTGCAGCATCAAAGAACCCCGCACCGGCGAACCGTACAGCCGCTGTCCCCGCACCATTGCCCAAAAAGCCATAGACTACTTGCTTTCGACCGGTCTCGGCGATACAGCATTCTTTGGCCCGGAAGCAGAATTCTTCATTTTTGACGACGTTCGCTTCGACCAAACCCAAAATTCCGGCTACTATTACGTAGATTCGATCGAAGGTCGCTGGAATTCCGGCAAAGAAGAAGCAGGTGGCAACCTCGGCTACAAACCGCGTTACAAAGAAGGTTATTTCCCAGTAGCACCAACCGATACCTCACAAGACATGAGAACGGAAATGCTGCTGACAATGGCAAAATGCGGCGTACCCATCGAAAAGCACCACCACGAAGTCGCCACCGGCGGGCAATGCGAACTCGGTTTCCGCTTTGCAACATTGGTACAAGCCGCTGACTACTTGATGACATACAAATACGTCATCAAAAACGTCGGCAAAAAATACGGCAAAACCATCACCTTCATGCCCAAACCGCTGTTTAACGACAACGGTTCCGGGATGCACGTTCACCAGTCGATTTGGCAAGACGGCAAACCGTTATTTGCAGGGGATCAATATGCAGGTTTCAGCCAAATGGGACTGCATTACATCGGCGGCATTCTCAAGCACGCACCCGCACTTTTGGCACTCACCAACCCGACGACTAATTCCTACAAGCGGTTAGTTCCGGGCTTTGAAGCGCCTGTAAACTTAGCTTATTCTCAAGGAAATCGATCGGCATCAGTGCGGATTCCGCTGTCGGGAACCAACCCCAAAGCCAAGCGGTTAGAATTCCGCTGCCCCGATGCCACATCCAACCCCTATTTAGCATTTGCAGCCATGCTGTGCGCCGGCATAGACGGCATCAAAAATCAAATCGATCCGGGCGAACCTTTGGACGTGGATATCTACGACCTTTCGCCTGAAGAATTGAGCAAAATTCCTTCTACTCCCGGTTCCTTGGAAGGCGCTTTAGAAGCTTTGGAAAAAGACCACACTTTCTTAACAGAAACCGGCGTCTTTACCGAAGACTTCATCGAAACCTGGATTTCCTACAAACTCGACAACGAAGTCAACCCGATGCGGCTGCGTCCTCACCCCTACGAGTTTGCTCTCTACTACGACTGTTAGAAAATTAATAATTAAAAATTAAAAGTTAAAAATGGTATAATTGCCATTTTTAACCGAAGATTTTTAATTAATAAGAACGCCGCCCTTAAAAGCGGCGTTTTTTTCTAGTTTAGAACTTCTGGATCAATGCCCATACTCTCCCGTTACCCGATACTATCTGGGCAACGCTGTTAGTAGTAGGGCCCATTGTAGCCTCAGAGACATCCTCTACAGCCCATTTATTTGCTTTCTCATCAACAATAAACAAATCGTCAGCGGTAGTGCCTTCCTGAACCCGATATATCTTATTCAAAATGAAACGCTGTCGCGCCTCAGCTTTTGGTATGCCCGTAACTTCATCAGGATCGATAGAGATGGCACTGCCTTCTTTTAATGTACCTTTCGTGTTACTTAAATTGCGAGTTTCCCTTTGAGCAAGCCGCACGCTGTGAATCGGCAAAGAAGGCTCAGTATCAGAGATATTCGAGGCACCAGCTAGCGCCCCACTTTTTCCCAAACCGAGAACCGCTGCACTAGCCGTCAAAATTAGCAAAAGCTTGAAATGATTCACTGTATTTATGCTCCTTTGTTGTAAGATGCTGCTCTCAGTATAAAGTAGCAATTAGCAATTAGAAATTACCAAACGATGTCCGATATTTTTGTGATGATCCGCAATCAAAATAACGTCGCCATGACTTCAGTTGACGGCATTGCCTTCATTACTTTACTGAGTCGGGACGGACGGGTACTGGCCGAGGAGACGGTTGCCTTGATGGAGGCAGATGCGGGATTTGATGACTTGGCAGCAGGACAATATACTGTAATAGTCAGGCACGAACGGGTTGAACCGCGATCTGCCACCTGGGATGTCACGATCGGCAATGAAGATCAAGTAATCATACTAACATTTGTTTATCTAGAACCGGAACGGGTACTGCTTCGCATTCTAGCTACTGTTGAAGAGAGGTTATGACAATGACAGCTAAAGTTATTCCATCACAGTCAATTAAAATGTTCCGCTATCGAGTGCATTTCTTGGCAAAAGACCTTTGGAAGGAGAAAAACCCGGTTGGTCGAATGAATCTGGCTTTGCAGTTGGCGGATGCGGCGAGTACGCTGGCTAGGCTGGAAGTCGAGGAGGCACGAAAATTTCAAGAAGAGTCGGCTTCGGATCTGGTTTCAGACTCAACTGATACTTAATATCAACTTTGGGAATAGGCCAAACAGGGAATAGGGCAAACAGGGAATAGGCCAAACAGGGAATAGGGCATTGACAACAAACTTCTACTTTGCTTTGTGAATTAGCAACCCAAAAACCTGCGTTACACTTATATAGGTATCTTTACAAAACAACATAAAATTATGACAGTTGCTTATCCCCGCAAGCTGCGCAACGCAATGGGAGCACGCGAGATTTTAGCTCAAGTAGTGCGCGATCGCGAAATTCACCTGATCACCCTCAACCGCTATCGGTTTAGCGAACAGCGCAGTTGCAAAGACCTCACCGACTTGATCGAACAGCTAGACGGGAACCCGGCAGAACTCGTGCGCGACCTTTCCCGGCACATTTCCGACGAAGCGCGGCACGCCATGTGGTTGACTGACTTGTTGGTAGACTTGGGTCAGAATGTGGGCAAGCCGCCGGGAGTCTCCTACATTGACGAATTTGAAAGGTTGCTCGACAACGACCTAACAGACCCCACCAAAGACCGCGAAGATTTTGTAATTTCTTCCCTAGCGGCGATTAACGTCACCGAAAAGCGTGGCTGCGAATACTTCTCAGCGCACATCCACGCCCTGAAACAGGCTCCGCAAACTGACGAAAACGTCAAAATCCGCGAAACCATCGAAAAGATTTTTCCCGAAGAAGCTGGTCACGTCCGCTGGGGCAACCGCTGGCTGGCCCAAATCGCCGACAAAAGCCCGGAACACCGCCAGAAGGTGGAACAGGCAAAGCGCAAGTATGTGGCGATCGAACAAGCTGCATTTGAATCGGGAATGGATATCATGCTGGGGGCAGAACTCCGTCGCGTCACCCGCCTGGTGGACATTGCAAACACCATGCCCATGTGGGAACGCCCGCAATACCTGATGGAACGCCTGCCTGCAACATTGCTGGCCCCCGACCTGCAAATGACCAGAGTCGATGTAGCTCAGCGGGCCTGGAACCGCGACCCGCAGGCATTTGTGGAGAAATTGGTGCCCATGTTCCTCAACGGCATGAAAACCATTGAGAAGAAGCCGGCGACGACTAAGCCTAGATGACCCGGCGGTTGAAACCGCGGCTACAGAAACGAAGTCTGCCTCCGCAGACTAAGAGATGTACTCGTTACCAGGCTCTGCCTGGTAACGCAGATCCCGAGGCTCTGCCTCAAATTTTTGTAGTTAAGCGAGGCGGAGCCTCTGAACATCGGTTCCCAGGCAGAGCCTAGGAACAAGTTACTCTGGACGGAGCTTTAAGATTTAAAATTTACAATCTGAAGAACTTAGCAAGTAAACTGATTATTGGAATAGTTTTCCATCTAAATATAATTATGAGTACCAGCGAGCCGAACATACAAACAGCTTCCGCAGAAAGCCTATCGAGTGAAAGCGCGATCGCCGATGCCCAGGTCGAAAAAGCCACAGCCGTCACCTATGCAGAAGAAATTGAAACTGTGATCGCCAGCATGGCTGTAGACCAAAAAGTGATGGTCGGTCAAAATGAAACTGGCGGACATCTTTGGAAGTTTAAGTACGGCAGTGTTGAAGTGTTCGTGCAACTCACGGGCGAAACCGAAGATGATACTTTGAGTGTTTGGGCTTTTGTACTGCAATTGCCGGCGAAGAATGAAGCTCAATTAATGCGAAAAATCCTAGAAATGAATTGGCTGTCTACTTTAGAATCTCATTTTGCGATTGTTGACAATCAAGTGGCGGTAATATCGAGTCGGACGATCGCGGAAATCTCGGCCGGGGAAATTTCTCGGGTTATTACTATTGTCGCCACGATCGCCGATGATAATGACGATATTCTGCAAGCAGAATTCGGTCAGTAGTCATTAGGGTGCGCGACTTTTGAGCGCGATCGTTCGCAGTCGCGCACCTAAAATTCAAGCAGGATGGGAGACTTTTGGGTGTATCTAATTAAACAGAAATCGTTTAACAGATGAAACCATACGCTCTAACTCAGTTTTGTTGTGTGTGAGGAGTTCATGCCCCCATAATTCATTCGTATTATCAGAGCAATCTTGTGCCAGAGCTTTTCCGATATCTTCAAAACTCTTTTTGGTGGCTCTCTTTAAATCTTCTGGGTTAGATTGCACTCCAAGAATGAATACTCTTTCTTTTAAATCGTCAGGAACTTGACTCTCTACATAACTAAAGCGATTTTCATCCCGATCGAAATCAACTATCAAAACAATCATTCTTTGTAGATATTGTCGCATTCCAGGCGCATGATTCTTCCGCAATTGCTCTACAGCTTTTGTCCAACCATTAGCAATCGGTAGGTCTTTAATTGCACTCTTATTAACGCTAAGGTGATTAATAAATCCATTGAAAATTTGGCGATTGGCATCATCTTCGGGTAAAACAAGAAGGTGTGGTTGCTCCCTATTTACTTTCATAGTTCTATATCGCCCAGGATTAAAGTCGTTATAAGGTCGCCTGGTACAGGTATATCACTGAGTAATCTGACTAAAGTTGGCTCCAAGTGGCTTTTTCGATCGAGTACAAAGGTATTTTCATTTGAAAATTTTCGGATCGCTTCAGGATTATGAGATGCCACTAAAATTTGACTGTTACCCTGAAATGAGCGTCGTAATGATGTGACAAAATCTCCAACCTCTGATAATGAGATATAGTTGTCAGGCTCGTCCCAGAAGCAAAAAAGAGGGCCATAAGATTTGTTGGCAGCTAAGATGACTGCACAAAGAAAAAAGCATTTCTCACCATCAGATAAGTCATTAAAGTCAACACTCAGATTCGCATTGTTGGCTTCAAACCGAACAATCATACTTTTAGAGTCTTTACCAATCTGTTCATTCAGAAAATCCTGAATGTCAGGCATGACTTCTCGGAGATATTTATCAATCTGTGTGTAGGCGGCAGGATAGCGGCTGAGCAACCCAGAAACCCACTCCCCGAAGTTTGAACCATCTCGCTTTGGCTCCAAAGTTTCACCATTGGAGTCTCCAGTCATCAAGCTGGGAATCGGGGCTAAAATGATCGTGCGTGCTAGCCAAGTCTTGAAAATATGCAGCGGATCAGTCTCAGATTGCTCCTGAATTACTGGTAGGGCAACAAGATGCCAATCCACAAGAAACTGAGCCTCACGATTTTGTGAGCTCGTATGAAGAGTGACTTGGGCTTCTTTTCGAGAGTAGATTGGATCTCCTCCAACTAGCAATTGCTCTTCAAAAACTCGAAGCTCTTTAAATTTTTCTGGCAACTCGAAGGCAAGGACATATTTGTATAATTTCTCGTTAAGTAAGACTTCTATTTCAAACCGGATTGGGACATCCGACCTGCCACGAGCAAAATCTTTTACATTGACAAGATCGCGAACTCTATTTATGCCTCGACTGATGGACTGAAATACCTGTAAGACAACAGAAGTAGTTGTTTTACCTACACCATTTTTTCCAATTAAGAGAGCAGAGGGCAGCCCTTTTACGGTCAGTTCAAAATTTTCTAGGCATCTGAAGTTATGTACATATAGTCTTTGGAGCATAGCAAAACAATTCCGAGGAGTGGGAAGTGAAAAAAAATTTTTTAACTTTTTGAACTGCTTAATTAGGTAATAGGCATTGCCATACATAAATTTCCAAAAAGTTGGGTGCTTTTCTGAGCTAGAGACGGATGAGTTGCCGAACAATTAATCCCCGCCGCCAACTTTTACCTCCAACTCGTCAAAAAACACCACTGCCCCAAATTTACTCCGTACTTAAAACTTAATATGCAGGCCCTGCGATCCAAGCAATAGTGATTCCCAGCCCCAAACCGACAAGCACTTGAAAAGGAGTGTGTCCCAGCAACTCTTTGAGGCGAGCCTCATTAAGGTTGTGATCTTCCTCAAAAAACTCGTCAATAATTTGGTTGAGGATGCGAGCTTGCTTGCCGGCAGCTTGGCGGACGCCTGCTGCGTCGTACATCACAATAATTGCAAAGATCGCAGCGATCGCAAAATCCGGACTTTCCCATCCCATCGTTTGTCCGACTCCAGCAGCCAAAGCGCCCACAAAAGACGAGTGAGCGCTGGGCATTCCCCCCGTTGTTACCAAATACCGAAGATTAAACTTGCGATTTTTGACCAACTCGATCGGCAGCTTCACGATCTGAGCCGCCAGACAAGCGATCAAAGCAACCACGAGTACATGATTGTTTAAAATGCCGCTGCAAATTTCCTGCATAGTGTTTGATATATCTAGTTACTGCGGCTGGTAATAAAATCGGCGATCGCCAGCAGCGGTAGAGCTTTGCTCCCAAACACTGCCAATTGAGCCTTAGCATCAGCAACAAGCTGTTTAGCTTGGCGCCGAGACTCCTCAATTCCCCACAAACTCGGATAAGTGACTTTCCCTGCTTGAACATCTTTGCCAGCAGTTTTGCCCAGTTCTTCTTGGGTAGCAGTAATATCCAGAATGTCGTCAACGATCTGGAAAGCCAACCCAATATTTTGAGCGAAACGAGACAGCCGCTGCAAATCCGCAGCAGACGCCCCAGCCAGAATTGCCCCACTAACTACGCAAGCCTCTAACAGCGCGCCTGTTTTGTGAGCGTGAATGTAATTCAAAGTTTCCAGAGAAACATCTGTCTTTCCTTCCGATTCCAAGTCAACCACCTGGCCTCCTACCAATCCAGCAGCCCCGAATGCCCGCGCCAAATGGGCGATCGTCTGCAACACCTGCTGGGGGGGTACATTCTCAGTTTTAGTGGCGATAAATTCAAAAGCATAGGTCAGCAAACCATCGCCAGCCAAAATGGCGATATCCTCGCCGTAGACTTTGTGGTTCGTCAGTTTGCCGCGCCGGTAGTCGTCATTGTCCATTGCCGGCAAATCGTCGTGAATCAGCGACATCGTGTGGATCATTTCCAAAGCGCAAGCTGTGGGCATTGCCATATATCTAGTGCCGCCGGCCAGTTCGCAGCTAGCGAGACACAGGATCGGACGCAGGCGCTTGCCCCCGGCTAGCAGCGAGTAGCGCATTGCTTCGTAAATTTTCTCTGGGTAGATGACCGGGAGTGCACTGTCGAGAGCTATCTCGATCGCCTTTTTTTGCTCGACTAGGTAACTAGATAAGTCGAAAGCGGATTCCGGTTGGGACGAATCCATTTCTGTTGCTGCAAATAACATCCCTTGCTCTCTTGTACTTAATGTGAATTGGGATACTCTGAGTTGTGTTGGTCGATCGCGCCGACTTTTACCGTGGCGATCGCTCGAAATCAGAGACTCAATTTAATCATTCTACGGGTGTTGTTGCACAGAAATTTATGTGAAGTTTTGAGTTTTAAGAAGTTGCTCAAATTTTCTCTAGGGCGTCAATCGCTTTAAGATTTGAGATTTGAGATTTGAGATTTGAGATTTGACAAGTCTCTGGCTGTCTGCAAAAACCGCAGCACTGCGGGCGTTGGATTCAGGCCCCAAATTAGAGCGATCGAGACGATCGGGCTGATTTCTTGTATAGGTTTGTAAACAACGCCGAGGCGCTGGAAATTCTGCATCGACTCCGGGACGATCGCCACTCCCATCTCGGCGGCGACTAGACTGACAATGGTTTGCATTTGAATTGCTTCTTGAGCGGCGATCGGGCTAAAACCTGCTTGTTGACAAAAACTGACGATCCGATCGTACAATCCCGGAGCGAGGGAACGCGGAAACAGGATAAACGGTTCCGTGGAAAGTTGGCGCAATTGAACATTCGCGCGATCGGCCATTGGATGCGTCTGCGGCAAAGCCACGATCAGCACTTCCCGAAAAACAATTTCAGAATTTATCTCCTCTTCCACCGGAGGGCGAATAAAGCCGATGTCAATTTGCCCTTCTCGCAGTCGCTGTAACTGCTCATTTGTAGTCATTTCTCGCAATTCGAGCTTTACCGCAGGATGAAGAGTGCGAAAAGCCTGCAAAATGGCTGGAACCACGTTATGAGAAGCAGAGCTCACAAAGCCGATCGTCAGTTGGCCGAGTTCGCCCCGACTTGTCTGTCGGCCGAGTTGAATTGCTCGATCGACTTGCTGCATAATTTTTTGCGATTCCTCAAAAAAAACCTGTCCCGCTTCTGTGAGTGCAACCGTCCGCTTGGTGCGGCGAAACAGTTGAAAGCCCAACTCAGCCTCCAAATGCTGGATTTGTTGGCTCAGCGGAGGTTGAGCAATGTGCAGTTTTTCCGCTGCGCGAGTGAAATTCAATTCTTCTGCAACCGCAATGAAATAACGCAAATGTCGCAGTTCCATAACTCTCCAATCATTGATATTTTAAAAGTATCAGTTGTTAGTCAAACATATATTGGACATTTATGATGATGTTTCATACAGTGATTAATAGGCGAATTTGAAAATTAAACAATGGCTAACTTGGATATCAAAATTAGAGAAGCAGAGCTGGCAGATTTGGAATTAATCATGGCTTTTATTTCGCAAAAAAGCGAGTTCGATGGATGTAAAAATCTTTTAGAAGCCACAGCCGAAAAATTGCAGCAAACACTATTTGTCAAGTCTCCGCTAGTGCGAGTATTGTTGGCGGAAGTTGCCGGCACAGCGGTAGGATTTGCCATGTTTTATGCTTCCTACTCAAGTCTTTTGGCGCAGCCGTGCCTTTGGCTTGATGATTTATTTGTGCAAGCTCCTATGCGCGGTATGGGAGTCGGGACAGCGCTGTTAAAGTATTTGGCACAAATTGCTGAGTCCACAAATTGCGGGCGGATTGAATGGACAGTTAATACTGTAAATGCGCCGGGTATTGCTTTTTATCAAAAGCAGGGAGCGCGGATTTTGGAAAATATTAGGGTTTGCCGAATCGAGGGACGTGCGATCGCTCAACTCGCTAACAAATAATTTGATTGGTTTTGTGAAGAAGGTTTTTTTATTAACCGCAGAGAACACAGAGAACACAGAGAAAGAGAAGACAGAGAAAGAGAAGACAAATTTAGGGTAGTTATCATGGCACAAAATTCTTGGAATTCAGCTCTTTACGAGCAAAATCATGCTTTTGTTTGGCAGTACGGCGAATCACTTTTGGAGTTACTAGATCCGAAGGCTGGCGAACAAATTTTGGATTTGGGATGCGGTACGGGGCAGTTAACTGAAAAAATTGCTCAAAGTGGTGCTTTTGTGCAAGGTATTGATTCATCTTTGTCGATGATTTCTACGGCCAAAGTTAACTATCCTCACATTAACTTCTCTGTGGCAGATGCGAGGAGTTTTCAAGTAGAAGAGCCGTTAGATGCTGTGTTTTCTAATGCGGTTTTGCACTGGGTTAAACAACCGGATGCTGTGATTAATTGTGTGGGAAAAGCGCTGAAGTCGGGAGGGCGTTTTGTCGCTGAGTTTGGCGGTAAGGGGAACGTGGGGGCGATCGTCCAGGCACTTTTGAGTGTTTTGTCAGAAATTGGCTGCGAAGAGCCTGAAGCGCTTAATCCTTGGTATTTCCCGAGTATTGGCGAGTATGCTGGGCGTTTGGAAAAGCAGGGTTTTGAGGTTAGTTATGCGGTTTTGTTCGATCGACCGACTCCCCTAGAAGGTGGCAGCGCTGGTATGGTAAATTGGATTGAGATGTTTGCTGGCGGGTTGTTGTCGGGGTTGTCTGAGGAAGTGCGTGAAGCGAAGCTATCCCGTAGGGAATCGCAGGTAATTAACTCGGTTGAACGGCGTTTGCGATCGACACATTATCGTGATGGTAATTGGATTGCAGATTACCGCAGAATTCGCGTTGTTGCTATCAAGCAGTAGGGTGCGTCGCCACCCTTAAATATTCAAACCCGATAGACAATAGACCTCTTGCAAAAATAACTAGGACGGGCAAGATGCCCATCCCACAAAATTTTTTTTCTTGTGGAATGGGC